>JACDHU010000129.1 GCA_013820865.1 Chloroflexota bacterium | reverse complement strand
CGCACAACGGTGCCGGCGGCGATGACCGATCCATCGAGCGCCATCGCGAACGCGGCAAGCTGCCGGTGCGCGAGCGGATCGACCGGCTGCTTGACCCCGGCTCAGCCTTCCTTGAGCTGAGCGCCCACGCCGCCAATGGCGTGTATGACGACGATGCGCCGGGCGCCGGGATCGTGACCGGCGTCGGCCGCGTGGAGGGAGTCGAGTGCGTGATCGTCGCCAACGACGCGACGGTCAAAGGCGGGACGTACTACCCGCTCACGGTCAGGAAGCATCTGCGCGCGCAGGAGATCGCACTCGACAACCGGCTCCCCTGTATCTACCTGGTGGACTCGGGGGGCGCCTTCCTGCCACTCCAGGACGAAGTGTTCCCCGATCGCGATCACTTCGGGCGCATCTTCTACAACCAGGCCCAGCTCAGCGCGCGCCGCATCCCGCAGGTCGCCCTCGTCATGGGCTCCTGCACGGCGGGCGGCGCGTACGTCCCGGCCATGTCCGACGAAACGGTCATCGTCAAAGGCACCGGCACCATTTTCCTGGGCGGCCCGCCGCTGGTGCAGGCCGCCACGGGCGAGGTCGTCACGGCCGAGCAGCTCGGCGGGGCCGAGGTTCACACCACCCAATCCGGAGTCGCCGACCACTACGCGCTGAACGACGAACACGCGATCGCAATCGGTCGCCAGATCGTTCGCAACCTGGCCTGGCGCAAGCCGGATCCGCCATGGGAGGTTGGCGAGCCGCGCGAGCCATCGGTCCATCCAGAAGGCCTCTATGCCGTCATTCCCGCAGATTCCAGGCAGAGCTACGACGTCCGCGAGGTGATAGCGCGCCTGATCGACGGATCAGACTTCCACGAGTTCAAGGAGCGCTACGGCACCACCCTCGTCACCGGGTTCGCCCGCATCCATGGCTACCCGGTGGGGATCATCGCCAACAACGGGATCCTGTTCAGCGAGTCGGCCCTCAAGGGCGCCCACTTCGTGGAACTCGCCAGCCAGCGCAAGATCCCGCTCGTCTTCCTCCAGAACATCACCGGCTTCATGGTCGGCCGCGAGTACGAGGCCGGCGGGATCGCGCGCGACGGCGCCAAGCTCGTGACCGCGGTGAGCACGACGAACGTGCCAAAGTTCACCGTCATCATCGGCGGCTCATTCGGCGCCGGGAACTACGGCATGGCCGGTCGCGCGTACTCGCCGCGCGAGCTGTGGATGTGGCCGAATGCGCGGATTTCGGTCATGGGCGGTTCCCAGGCTGCCCGGGTGCTGTCGACCGTCCGCGGAGGCTTCAAGACCGATGCGGATCGCGACGCCTTTGAAGCGCCGATCCTCGAAAAGTACGAGCGTGAGGGCTCCCCCTACCACTCCACCGCGCGGCTGTGGGACGACGGGGTGATCGACCCCATGGACACGCGCCGCGTGCTGGCGCTTGGCATCTCCGCCGCCCTCAATGCGCCGATCCCGGAACCCGGGTTCAGCCTCTACCGGATGTAGGCACCGGCAACTCGACCCGTTCGACGTTGAACCGGACTCCCAGCAAATCGACGGTGCGCGGTGCATCGACGTCCGCGCCGAGGGTGATCACCGCCGGCAGCGCCATCTCGCGGCTGGGGACGATGCGCACGACGTGCGAGCCGACGTCCGCCACGGCCAGATCGGCAACCGCCCAGAAGGCGAGCTCGAACTCGGTGTGCAGGTCGGCGGCGAGCGATGGAGGATCAGCGGCGGCGATGTCGAGTCGCGCGAGGAGGACCGGCGAGCCGATCGGGTGCGCGAAGGCAGCCCGAGCCTCGAGCGCCGGGCGGCCCCATTCCGACCCGACGTAGGCGTGCTCGATGAGAAACGGGGACGTCGGGGTCAATGGGGCGTCAGGGATGGCGGTCCACCATTCCACCACCTCGCCATCCTCGCGGGTGCGCGAGCCGCGCTGAACGGGGCCCAGCGAAGATCCGGCGGCACGCATTCCTGCCGCGGTCAGCTCGATGTCGTCGACCAGGAGCGCGTATGTCGCCAGGCCCGCACCATGCTCGTCGAGCATGCGGGCCGTGGCGGCTCCGACCGGCTGCATGAGCGCCGCCTCACGATCGTCAACGCCGATCAACTCCAGGTACGAGCCATCGGCCAGCCAGGCGATCCGATTCCACGTACCCCGCCCGGCGTGTCGACCCCCGCCGGTGCAGGTGAGCCCGAGAGCCGACTCGAGTTCGGCCGCCGCGGCGTCCGGATCGGCACAGGCGATGACGAGGTGGTCGATGCCTCGGATCATGCGCCGATGCTAGCACCATCCGCTACGCTCACCGGACCCATGATTCCTGATCGCCCGACCCCGGGCTCACACGACCGCAGCATCCCTTCGGGGGCGCTCGAGACAAGCGCCGCGAACCTGTTCGACGCCATGCTGGCCGCGCGCGAGGGCGAGGAGCGCGGCGACCGCGGCCCGCTCGAGGCCTTCTATCGGACGCTCATGAGCGGCACCCTGCTGCTGCCCGTGCCGCCCGAGCACGGCGATGAAGCGAAGGCGGCGCTGGCATCGGCCGTCAACGATGACGAGCAGGTCGAGATCAGCGTGATGCTGGCGCAGGAAGGCGAGGGTAAGCCCGTGAGCGTCATGTTCGCCTCCGTCGGGGCGCTTGCTGCCTGGGCTCCGGCACGGACCGGCAACCTGCCCCTGCCGGCGCGTATCGCGATCGCGAACCTTGCGGCGGCGGGTCTGCCGGCGATCATGGACCCTGCCGGCCCGGTGCCATATCGCTTCGACGCCGATGAGCTCGCCGCTCTGGCGGACGGCCGCCTGCCCGGCAGTGGCGAGCCCCTGTTCGCGACGACAACGCGCTCGTCGATCCGAGTGCGCCTCTCCGGCCAGGACACCCGCGACATCGAGACCGGTGTGGCCGAGGCACTGCGTCAGACCGCGGTGGGTGCCGCCTACCTGGCCGAACGTGACGGGCCCGACGGGCTCCCGCGATTGATGCTCGGCCTGGTCGGAGAGCCCGGTGCGAGCGCCACGGTGGACGTCCCCGATGGCACCGATGTCGTCTGGCTGGAGGAGCCCCTGCTGGCCCAGGTCCGCGCCGTGGCCGAGCCGTTCTATCGTCGCGGTCGCGGCCGATGACTGGCCTGCGAGTCACGCGTGACGGCGCAATCGCGCGGGTCACCCTCGATCGGCCGGAGGTCCGGAACGCGTTCAACGCGGCGCTCATCGCCGACCTTCGTTCGACCTTCGACGACCTGGCGGCCGATTCAGCGCTGCGCGGGGTCGTGCTGGCCGGGGAGGGCCCAACGTTCTGCGCCGGCGCCGACATGGAGTGGATGCGGGCCGCCTTCGGCCTGTCGGTCGAGGAGAACGAGCGAGACGCCGCCGCCATGCAGGCCATGTTCACGGCCATCGATACCTGTCCCGTTCCGGTCATTGCGCGGGTGCAGGGTGCCGCCCTCGGTGGCGGCATGGGGCTCTGCGCCGTCAGCGACATCGTCGTCGCCACCGCCGATGCATGGTTCGGCTTCACGGAGGTCAAGCTCGGAATCCTGCCGGCCGTGATCAGCACGTTCGTGCTCCCCAAGATCGGCGAGTCACACGCCCGCGCACTCTTCGCGACGGGACAGCGTCTGGATGCTCGCCGTGCTCACCAGATCGGGCTCGTCCACGAGGTGGTGGGCGATGAGGCTGCGCTCGACGCGCGTATCGAGGAGCTGCTCGTCGAGCTGCGCGCCGCCGGCCCGACCGCCGCGCGGTCGGCGAAGGCACTCGTTCGAGAGCTCAGAACGCTCGAGCCGGATGCGGCGAGGCTACACACCGTGAGCCTGATTGCGCGGCAACGGACGTCGAAGGAGGGCCAGGAGGGCCTCGCAGCGTTCCTCGAGAAGCGGCCGCCAGGCTGGAGGGACTAACGATGACGCCCCCCCGAGCACCGGGCGAAGGGTCCAGTCTGATGAGCGACAATCGCGACATGAGCGAGAAACTGACTCCGCGCGAGGTGGCTGAAGAGCTCGACGTGACCGTCCGCACGGTTCAACGTTGGATCGCCACCGGGCGCCTGGCAGCCACGCGCGTCGGCGGCCGTGTTCGCTTGTCGCGTTCGTCGCTTTCGTCCGTGTCAGTTGCGACGCCTCAACGCACCGCGCAGGCGCAATCGATCAAGTCGTTGCTCATCGCCAACCGCGGCGAGATCGCCGCGCGGATCGCGCGCACGGCAAGGCGCATGGGCATCCGTGTCATCGGCGTCCATGCGGCCGATGAGCGACCGCCGGACGGCGTGGACGAGGCGAACGAGATCGACTCCTACCTCGACGGCGACGAGCTCCTCGAGGTGGCGCGCCAGACGAACGCCGACGCGATCCATCCCGGCTACGGGTTCCTCGCCGAAAACCCGAGGTTCGCGCGCGCCGTGACAGACGCCGGTCTTGCCTGGGTGGGACCACCCGCGACAGCCATCGCGGCCATGGGCGATAAGGCGGCCGCACGCCGGCACGCCGCGGAGCATGGTGTGCCGACCGTGCCCGGCTATGACGGTGAGGCAACCGACGAGGTCACACTGACGGCGGAGGCAGCCGGCATCGGCTACCCGCTGCTCGTCAAGCCGAGCGCCGGTGGCGGCGGCAAGGGCATGCACATTGTGCGCGCGGCAGCGGATCTGCCCGATGCGCTGGCGGCGGCGCGTCGCGAGGCGCATCGGTCCTTCGGTGATGATCGGCTCATTCTCGAGCGCTACCTGGAAGGGCCGCGGCACGTCGAGATCCAGGTCCTGTTCGACGCGCACGGGAACGGAATTCATCTTGGGGAGCGCGATTGCAGCGCTCAGCGCAGAAACCAGAAGATCGTGGAGGAGGCGCCTGCTCCATCGGTCATGCCGGAGCTCCGGGAGCGCATGGGCCAGGCGGCGCTGAAGTTGGCGTCGAGCGTTGGATACGTCAGCGCCGGAACGGTAGAAATGCTCCTGACCGATGCGGGCGACTTCTTCTTCCTCGAGATGAATACCCGGCTCCAGGTCGAGCACCCCGTCACCGAAGCCGTCACCGGCCGCGATCTCGTCGAGGACCAGCTGCGCATCGCTGCCGGCGCAACGCTATCGGAGCTGGAATTGGGCAGACCGCTTGAGATCACGGGTCACGCCGTCGAGGCGCGCATCTACGCCGAGGATCCTGAAGGCGGCTTCCTGCCGGCGACCGGGCACATGGCACGCATCGATTGGCCTGAAGACATCAGGGTCGACACCGGCGTTCGAGAGGGTGACCTCGTCATCGATCGATACGACCCGATGCTCGCCAAGCTCATCGCCCACGGCCGGACGCGCGATGAGGCGCTCGATCGGCTGCGCGCGGCGCTGGACGCGACGACCATCCTGGGCGTGCGCACGAATCTGCGATTCCTGCGCTGGCTGCTCGATCAGCCCTCCGCGCGCGGCGGCGAGATGCGAACCGACACGCTCGCCACCCTCGTTCTACCGGCCCCGCCGATCCCCTCCGACGAGCACTGGCGGGTTGCTGCCCGCCTGCTCGAACCTGCCGAAAGGACACCGTGGACCGATGGCTGGCGCCTGAACGGCTCGCCTGTGCGCCGCATCCGATTCGGCGACGTGGAGCGCAGTGTGGCGCTTGACGAGCTGCCTCCGCCCGATGGTTCGGCCGTGAGGCATGGCGATCTCGTCCATGTCGATGTCGACGGCCAGTCGCTCGAG
>JACDHU010000128.1 GCA_013820865.1 Chloroflexota bacterium | reverse complement strand
TGGAGGTCCCGATCGAGGAGGCGACGCCTGAGGCGGAACCCCGCGAGTGCACCTGATGACGCCGGTGTACTCTCAGAGCTCGGCGACCGTGGCCCCGTCGCCACCCTCATCCTTGCGCCCGCCACGCACACCGCGAACGCGGGGATGTTGCGCGAGCGTCTCTCGGACCGCACGTCGCAGTGCGCCGGTGCCGATGCCGTGCACGATGACCACCTCGTCCAGCCCCGCCAGCAGCGCCTCGTCGAGATACTCGCTCACCCGCTCGAGCGCTGCGTCGACCCGCTCGCCATGCAGGTCGATCGTCGGCGAGATGTTGGCCGCCGCGCGGCGGCGCATCTCGTCTGCCTCGATATCGCGCGGAGGCGGGCCGTAGATCGGTTCGGTCACGACCTCGACGTCGTCGGCCGGGATGACGAGGCGGGCGCCCTCCGTCTCCATCGTGACCCTGCCCGTTCGGCCGCTGATCTCGACGATGCGCCCCGTGCTCCCCAGCGTGCGTGAGCGTCCCCAGAGGCCGACCCTCGGCTGAAGCGCGGGTGTTGATGCGTCGACTTCATCCGCTAATGCTGGCGGGCTCGGAGCCTCGTCGCGGACTTGCGCCGCTCGCCGGCTGAGCTCCTCGAGCGCATCAGTATTTGCCTGGGATCGCGTGCCCCCGAGGTTACGCTGCCGCGTGAGCTCTCGCCGAATGTCGGCCACCTCCCGCTCGGCGCGCGCGACGAGGTTGTCGGCCAGCCTGCGGGCGTCGGCCAGGATCTGGCCCGCCTCGGCTCGGGCGCGGGCGACACCGCCGCTCGCGCGTTCGCGCTCGCTCACCGCCTGCGCCCGCTCCGACGTCGCGTCGCGCAGTGCCGCGGCCTGGGCTTCCTGCGCCTGTGCGATTGAGGTGAGCGTCTCCTCCATGCTGGCGTGCTCGACCGAGATGCGGGCACGCGCATCGGCCAGGATCTCGCTGGACAGGCCCAGGCGCTCGGCGATGGCAAACGCCTGGCTTTTGCCCGGCAGCCCGATGGTCAGGCGATACGTCGGGCGGAGCGTCGCGACGTCAAACTCGACGGCCGCATTGGTCACGCCCGAATGTTCGGTGGCGAATGTCTTGAGCTCGGCATAGTGGGTGGTGGCTGCCACCATGGCGCCGGCATCGAGCAATCGCGCCACGACCGCCATGGCCAGCGCCGATCCCTCCGCCGGATCTGTTCCGGCGCCGACCTCATCGAGCAGGACCAGCGTGCCTGGACCGGCGGCCGCCACAAATCTCACGACGTTGCGCAGGTGGCTCGAGAAGGTGGACAGGGACTGCGCGATGCTCTGCTCATCGCCGATGTCGGCCATGACGCGCCGGAAGACCGGCAGTCGCGCGCCTTCCGCGGCGGGAACGCGAAGGCCGGCCTGGTGCATCAGCGCCAGCAGGCCCAACGACTTGAGCGAGACCGTCTTGCCGCCGGTGTTCGGGCCGGTCACGACCAATGCGCGATAGCCGAACCGATCGCCGACGCGCAGGTCAATCGGCACCGCTCCGGTGCCCAGGAGTGGATGGCGCGCCGACAGGAGTTCGGCCGCGTCGCCGCTGATGGCCGGCCGAACGCCATCCATGCCATCGCCAAGTCGCGCGCGTGCCAGCCATAGATCCGCCCTGGCCATGGCCGCCAGGCTGGCGCGCAGGGATTCGGCGCCGGCCTCCACCAGTCTGGAGAGCTCGTCGAGGATGCGCTCCTTCTCGCGTTCCTCCGCCAGGGTTGCCTCGATCCAGGTGTTGTTGAGGTCCACCACCGTCAGCGGCTCGATGAAGAGCGTGGCCCCCGACGCGCTCTGATCGTGCACGATGCCCTTGACGCGTCCCTTTGCCTCAGCGCGGATCGGGATGACATAGCGGCCGGCGCGAACGGTGACGATGGGATCGCCGATGAGGCCGGCCATCTGCGACGAGCGCAGCATGGTGTTCAGGCGTTCTCGAACCCGATCCTGAGCGGTGCGCAGTCGCTTCCGGATGGCTCCCAGCTCGGACGAGGCGCTGTCGAGCAGCTCTCCCCCATCGTCGATGCTGCGATTCAGCCGTTCGGCCAGGGTGGGGGCCGCATCCAGCTCGTCGCGGACGCCCCCGAACAGCGGCGCTCGCCATGTCTTCAATCGCGCGGCGAGTCGCTCGGTGGCATCAAGCGTGATCCCGATTTCGAGCAGCTCCTGCGGCGTGAGCCTCCCGCCGCGCGCGGCGCGATTGAGCGCCGCGCGGATGTCACGAGCGGCACCGATGGTGACCTGCGCCTGCTCGCCCAGCAGTCGCGACGCCTCGTCGGTCTGGTCCTGGAGCAGTTGAACGTGGGCCGCATCGGCCACCGGGACGCTGGCGACGGCGAGCTCGCGGGACGGTTCAAAGCTCGTCAGCGCGGCGAGCTGGTCGACGATGGCAGCGAACTCCAATGCGCGCAGCGTGGCGCCGTCAGCAGCGGCACCGGAGGTGAGCTCAGCGTCGGGAGACGTGGCGGTCATCGGTGATCCAGAAGCGCAGGGGGCGCGCGGCCCAGGCGCCTGCGTAGTCCACGCCTATGCGCGGTCCGCGGCGTGCACGCGGCATGGCTCCGCTACGGGCCTCCACTCGCACGGGGCCAGTCAGCAGGTCCACCCCATCCAAGGAGCGATCGACGCCAAGGGCTCGCGCGACGTTGCCCGGACCGGAGGCCAGGCGGTAGTCGACGGCACGTGGACCGCGCCGTTTGCGAGCCAGCGCGAGACCCTCGTCAAGCTCGATGGCACGAATGAGCACCGCTTCGGGCTTTGAGCCGGGGCCGGCGACGACGTTGAGGCAGTGATGCAGACCATAGATGAGGTAGACGTACAGGTGTCCAGGATCTCCGAACATCACGGCGTTACGGGGCGTGCGACCGCGTGACGAGTGCGCCGCTCGATCCTCGGGGCCGCGGTAGGCTTCCACCTCGACGATCCGACCACCGACCACTCCATCCGAGGACCCGTGGACCAGCCGAGCGCCCAGCAGTTCACGCGCCAGCTCGACCGCCGGTCGGTCGAACCAGTGACGATTGAGCGCAGCCGGCGCGTCGACTGGCGCTCCGCTCACTGGAGAAGCTGAGCGATCTCGTCCGGGACGAACGGTCGCGCCAAGGTGCCGGCGACCGGAATGATCGTCTCGCGGAAGAAGGCGATGATGAGCGAGTCGTTGAGGAGCTCATAGTAGCTCGCGACCCAGCCTCCGGTCTCGCCGCCACCGCGGAAAAAGCTGTCGTACACCACGAGATGGAAGGTCAGCACCAACGCGGCAAAGAGAAGCCCGAAGATCGCGCCACCGAGCTCGTCGAGCTGCTTCACGATCGGCAGTCGAGTGCGGCGATAGACCGCTCGAATCACGAACCATGCCCCGATGACAAAGCCGAAGAAGAGGAGCACGAATACGAGCAGCTCACGTCCCTCTGGTGTGAATGCCGTCCAGAAGCCAAGGAGGTCGATGAGGGGACCCTTGAGCTGGGCGGCGAGCACGAATGCCACGATGACAGCGAGCGTGTTGAGCACGTAGCGGATCATGCCCTGGGTGAAGCCAACGAAGACGCCGCCGGCAAGCAGGCCGATGATCACCAGGTCTATCCAGCTCAGCTGTGCGAGCACCTCCACGCGGTCAGACTCCTCACGGTGTTCATGAAGGCACCGAGCGCGGAAATGCGGCTCGGGCGGCCGCAAGGGTACCAGCCTGCCACCACGGGCGACAAGGTACCGATCCTCCTATCGGATCTCCGCCGCCAGGTGATGGCGCAGCGAGCCACGAATCTTGTTCAGCGCCTTGTCGGCCGCCTTCTCGTCCCCGGTCCCCACCGGCTGGAAGCGGAATGCGAGGGCGTAGCTTACGCGCCCGGCTCCGATCTGCTCCCCGCGATAGATGTCGAACAGCCGCACCTCGTCGAGCAGAGGTCCGGCGCTCGAACGAGCGACGCGCAGGAGCTCCCCGATCGAGGTCGCTTCATCGACCACCACCGCTAGATCACGATCGATCGGTTGAGCGGCGGGGATGGGTCGGGTGCGTCGCGTGCCCGGTACCAGGTCGAGCAGGCGATCGACGCTGAGTGCAGCATCGACCGGCCGGCCGACGAGGCCCCACGCCTCGACGATGCGTGGGTGCACCTCACCCAACGATCCATATGCACGCCCGGCGGCATCGCAGATCAGGCCGGTACGGCCCGGATGCCGGTGCGGATGGCGGTCCTGAGACTCTTCCGCCCGATACGCCGGCCGCGGAGCACCCAACGCATCGTGCAGGGCGTCGACCACGCCCTTGATGGTCGCCACATCGGCCTCACGAGCGGGCTGGTCAGGCGTGGCCGGGCTGCCGGCGCCAGCCAGGATGATCCCCAGCTCCCATGATTCATAGCGACCCGTGCCGGCGGTCTCGGAGCGCCTGTCTCGAGGCGTCGGCGAGCCGGGGTTATACCAGTAGATCTTGCCGAGGTCGAACAGCCATGCGTCGGGCCTTCGTTGCCGCACGTTCTCGGCCACTGCCGCCAGCAGGGATGGGCACAGGACCGGGCGCAGGATTTCGTGATCCTGGCTCAGCGGGTTGAACAGGCGCACCAGATCCGGGCCGGCTGCGTCGTAACCGGCGCGCGACAGATCATCCGCGCCGATGAGAGCATGCGTCACGACCTCGTCGAGCCCGATGCCGGCCAGGATGCGGCGCACGCGCTGCCGCGGTTCGCTCGGGTCCGTGCGATATGGCGGCAGGGCGGCCTGGGGAAGTCGGCCGGTGATCCGATCGTACCCGTACGCGCGCGCTATCTCCTCCGCCACGTCTGCTTCCACCGTGACGTCGAGCCGATGAGATGGAACGGCCACCTCGACGACCCCCCCATCGCCCGGCACGCGAAAACCGAGCGGCTCGAGCAGCTCGCGTGCGGTCCCCGGATCGAGCGGCAGGCCGAGCAGGCGACCGACGCGCGGCAGGTCGACCACCACACTCGCCGGCCCGGTGGCTTCCGGATCGTTGTCCACGATGTCGCGTCCCACAATCGCTCCGGTAGTCTCGGCGATGAGCTGCGCGGCCCGATCGGCTGCCTGGCGAGGCAGGTCGGGTCCGATGCCCTTCTCGTGTCGCATGCTTGCCTCGGAGCGCAGGCCCAGACGCCGCGCCGTGTTCCGAATGGTCGGGCCGTGGAAGATGGCCGACTCGAGGATCACGCGCCGCGTGGTGTCGGTCACCTCGGTGGAGGCGCCGCCCATGATCCCGGCCAGCCCGATGGCCCCTTCGCGGTCGGCGATCACCAGCATCTGCTCATCAAGCGTTCGCTCGACGTGGTCGATGGTGGTCAGCCGCTCTCCCGCTCGCGCCCGGCGCACGACGATCTCACCGTCGGGGATCGTATCGGCGTCATACGCGTGCATCGGCTGACCAAGCTCGTGCATCACGTAGTTGGTCACGTCCACGACGGCGCTGATCGGCCGAATTCCGACGGAGTGAAGCCGTCGCTGCATCCAATCCGGTGACGGCCCGTTGAAGATCCCGTCGAACCAGCGTGCGGTGAAGCGAGGATTCAGTGCCGGCTCATCGATCCGCACGACCACGTGCGCATCGGCCCCTTCATCGGCTTCTTCGAACATGACCGATGGAAGTCGCAGCTCCGCCCCGGTCAAGGCCGCGATCTCGCGCGCCATGCCCACCATCGAAAGAGCGTCGCCGCGATTCGGCTTCACGTCCACATCGAGAACGATGT
>JACDHU010000127.1 GCA_013820865.1 Chloroflexota bacterium | reverse complement strand
ATGACGCCGGTGTGCGCATCACCATCAGCCGATGGTTCACGCCGCAGCACAACAGCGTGGCGCCCGACGGCGTGCAGCCCGACATCGCCGTCTCCCGCACTGATGCCACGCCGCCTGACGAGGACCCCTTCCTGGATGCCGCCATCGAGTTTCTGGCCGACCAGCCGGTGGCGGACGAAGTCGGCGCGCTCCGAGTGCCCAGTTCGGTTGCAGCACCACTCAAGCTGCCCGCCACGGTGGGCATTGTCGCTGCTCGAAGCATCTGCTAGCATCCGCTCAACGAAAGGAGGTGGTGTTGCCAATGGATAGTTCCAAGCACGCCACCACCGAGGCAGTGGCCTAACACAGCTTCGCGTGGTGTAGCGACGGAAACGAGCCGGCCGTGTGCCGGCTCTTTCCTTTGCCGGCTCTTTCGATTGCCGGCCTTTTCATGGCTGCCCCCTGTACTTCACGAGAGCCAGGTAGACCGATGCCCGACGAAACGATCTCCGTCAACCGACGCGCCCACCATGACTACGCCATCGAGGAGACGCTCGAGGCGGGCATCGTGCTGACCGGCACCGAGATCAAGAGCGTGCGGGCGCACAAGGTCAACATCGCCGAGGCCTACGTTCGGATCGAGCGGGGCGAGGCCTGGCTGATCGGCGCGCACATCGCCGAGTACGCCCAGGGCAATCGCTTCAACCATGCCCCGACGCGCACCCGCAAGTTGTTGCTCCATCGCGACCAGATCGCCGAGCTGACCGGGCTCCAGTCGGCGAAGGGCCTGACCATGGTTCCGCTGCGCCTCTACCTGCGGGGTGGGATGGCCAAGCTCGAGGTAGGCGTCGCGCGCGGCAAGAAGGCGCACGACAAGCGCCGAACCATCGCCGAGCGCGACATGCGCCGCGAGCTCGACCGCGAATCCAAGGTCGCGGGCCGCATCAAGCTCTGAGCGCTGCGGGTCCGCGGTGGCGCACACGCGGGCCATCCTTCACGCGGGACCGATGCGGCGCGCGGTTTGTCCCATGCAGTGAACACCACCACGCACGAGCGGCACGCCGGGCGTGCACCTCACGCTCATCTGTGACCCACCCAGTGGACAAACGCAGCGCGCCGAGCCGTTCGCGTGACGAATGGCCCATTCAGTGACCGCTGCTCTGGATCGGCTCCGCGATCGCCCCGTTGGGACAATTGGTGCCGCAGACAACTATTGATAGAACGGGTGTTCACATCCGCGCATCGGTCTGGTACACTGCGTGTCTGGTTTGGTTCGTGGGGATGTCAGGTTTCGACAGGGCCCGTGAACCGGGAATCGCAGGTCGAGGTTGCTCGCAGGCCTCGTTAAAAAGCGGGCAAATTGCTGTAACTGGCAACGATAGTTACGCCCTCGCTGCTTAGGCAGTGAGCATTGACGCCGTCCCCCCTCCCCGGACGGCGAAGATGTCATTTGGGGAGGTGCGGCGCTGCCGACTCCGGTGAGCGGCGTCAAAGAGCCGAGAGGCATCACCGGATAGCAAGCGAGGCACCCCGCCGGTCGGGGGTCCGCGACGCGAAATCGTAAGTTGGCCGGAAATACCTGTAGGAAGTTCTCGGGGACCGTGTTCTGGACGGGGAGTTCGATTCTCCCCCATCTCCACCACTCTTCAAGCTACCGCCTGTGCTACCGTCCGCCGGAACCGGGGGTCGTCGCACAGCAGGGCCGTGATCCACGATGAGATCCTTCCACCTCAGCGCAAATGAGAAGCTGGCCGCGTACGGCGCTGCCGCAGTGCTCATCGGTGGGTTCGTCGGATTCTGGACGGGCGCTCTGGGCCTGTTGGCCATGCTCGCCTCGATCACCATGCTCGCCGTGGTGTTCCGCTCGCGGAAAGGGAATCGAGGATCCATCATGTTGGCGCTCGGCGGCGTGGCCGGCGTGGTGCTCGTCTTCGGGCTGCTCGGTCGACTGGGGTCCATCGGTCTCATGCTCACAGCTGCCCCGCTGCCGACGATCTTCTATCTCGTGGCGGTTTGCGGCGGTGTCGTCATGGCATGGGCGGGCTGGCTGGAGTTCTCAAACCCAGACACAACCGACAGTGTGGATAACGGAGACGAGCGGCCGTCCACCTGACCTATGGAGTGCCTCCGACCACGCGGCGGCGCAGGTGGACCAGCGCGTCACCGCCTGCGCCGAAGGCCGCCGCCAGCCTGCCCATGACGACTTCCGCGGCCTGGCCGTCGTCGATGGCATCGACCGCCTCGGAAAGCCGGCGGCGTTGCACAACGTCGGTCTCATGCTCCGCGACGTGGCGAACGAGTGTCCCGATATCACCGTGCGTTGCTGCCAACGCTTCGGGAGGATCGCCCAGGCTCTCCTCGAAATAGGCGATGGCGAGCGCGACCAGGTCGTCGTCCGACGCAGGAGTACGGCGCGAGGAGGCACCGTCCCCGATAACGAGGGCGTATCCGTCATCCAGGGTCGGCACGAAGCCAAGGCTCGGCCCGTCAACACCCAACCTTCCCACCACGCAGGCGGGAAGGCCCGTCTCGCTCACCGAGCCGTCTCGCCGCCGCGCCGTCTCGCCGCCGCGCTAGTCCTTGGCCTGACTGGCCGGCAGCACCACAATGCGCCGGGCCGGCTCGACTCCCACGCTCTGGGTCCGGACTCGCGGATTCTCCAGCAACGCCATGTGCACGATGCGGCGCTCGACCGCCGGCATCGCCTCGAGCTGGATGATCTTGCCGCTCTGGATCACACGCTTCGCGGCGCGGTCCGCGACGTCACGGAGCTGCTCCTCGCGGCGGCCGCGGTAGTTCTCCACGTCAATCGCAATGCGATGGTGCTGGCCCTCTTTGCGACCTACGATGAGATTGACGAGGTGCTGCAGGCTGGCCAGCTTCTCGCCGCGGCGACCAATGAGGGCACCGAGGTCGTCGCCCTTCACGTTCAGCCGGGAGGTCTCGCCCCCGGAGGCGATCTCAACGGTCCCCGACAGGCCCATCAGCTTCAACATCTCGGTGAGCACCGACTTTGCGGTGTCGAGGGTTGCGCGCTCCTCGTCAGACAACTCCTCGACCGGCTTGCCCGAGACGAACGGTGCCGGCTCGCGGCCGGGTCGGTCACTGCGCGAGGGCCGGTCTGGACGGGGCTCGCGGTCGCCATGCTCGCGTTCGCGGCCGTTGCCGCCGCCAGATCCGTTCCGGCCGCGACCACCACGGCCTCGGCCACCACGGGTGCGTCGCGCGGCGTCAGACGGAGCGTCAGAACTCCCCTCATCGACTTTCTCGGGTGCGGCTGCGTCGGCACTGGCAGCGCCGGACGGCTCATCGGCAGCCTCCGCCCGTGAAGCGGAAGCTTCGGGCTCCTTCCGGCGGCCACGGGACGTCGCAACAGGCTCGGCCCCAGCCTCAGACTCGGGGGTGAAAGCGGTCGCATCGGTCTCTGGCTCGGCTTGGGCTTCCGGTCCGGGCGCAGCTTCCGGTTCGGGCTCGGCTTGGGGTTCGGCGCGCACGGTCTCGGCCGCGGCCACCGCCGACTTCGGCGCGGCCAGGATGCGGGCCTCCTCGGCCCCGACGCCCAGCACGCCACGGCTTCCCTGGGCCAGGATCTCGAGATCGAGATCACCCAGGTCGGTGCTGAACTCCTTCATGGCGGCGCGGATCGCCTCTTCAACGTTCTTGCCGGTGAATTCTCGGAAGGTCATCGCTTTCGGCCTCGTTTCTTGGCGCCGCCCGGTCTCCGGTTTGCGGGCCGCGTCCCTGCGCGGCTACCGCCCGAGCCGGGGGCGCGTGGGGATGCGGTGGAATCGGGCTCCTCGGCAGGCGCGTCGGGCTTCGGGCGCGCGCTGCGTACGATCCCGGCCTGCGGCGACGGGGCCCAGGCGGGCTGCCAGCCGAAGACCGGGAAGAGGTTGCCCCATCCCATGATGAGGGACTGCTGTACCACCAGGTACGCGGTGTAGACGATCCAGTACAGGATCAGGCCACTGGGGAAGATGCCGCCCCAGACGATGGTGAGCAAGGGGAACGTGTAGGTCATCGTGCTCGTCATCGAGGATGTCGGATCCTCGGCGTTGGGGCGCGGGCTCGTCATCTTGACCTGCACGAACTGGAGGATCGCGGCGATGACGGCCAGGGCGGAGAGTGCGAACCCGAACAGCGGGATCGCGAAGACGGTGTCGATCGCGGCGAGATCCAGGCCGAACAGCCAGCCCACGGTCGTATCGACCTGGCTGCCCAGCTTGATCGGGTCGATGAGCTGGCAGTTGAGTGGCACCAGGCTGGCAAAGTCCGGCGGAGCGTTGCACGGACCCTCGAACGGAACCAGGTAGTTGTTGTTCGAGAGCGACTCGAGCCCAGCTGTCGACACCCAATCGGCCAAGGGCTCGCGCTGCTGGTCGTTCGGCGTGTAATTGACCACCCCGGACGCACGGATAAGCGCCTGGTAAAGCGCGAACAGGATCGGCAGCTGGAGGATCACCGGCAGACAGCCGGCCGCCGGGTTGACGCCGTGCTCCTTGTACAGCGCCATCGTCTCCTCGGAGACCTTCTGGCGATTCCCCTTGTGCTTGCGCTGCACCTCGCGGATGAGCGGCTGCATCCGCTGCATTTCCTTCTGCGAGCGGATCTGCTTGATGAAAAGCGGGGCGAGGATGGTGCGGATGACGATCGTGAACACGATGATCGCCAGCGCGAAGTCGAAGAACGGGATCTGGTAGAGCGCGAGAAGCAGGTTGAAGAGCGGGAGGAAGAAGATGTCCCACGGCGGTGTGAATTGCTCGATGCCCAGGAATCCCTGCGCGATGATCGGGGTCAAGTTCTCGCTTCTCTTCTAGCTGACCGGGTCATGGCCGCCCGGGTGGAACGGATTGCAGCGACCGATGCGCTTCGCGCCCATCCACGAACCGCGCAGCAGCCCGTGACGCTCGATCGCCTGGTATGTGTAGGCGGAGCAGGTTGGCGAGTAGCGGCAGCTTGCCGGCATCCAGGCCGTCAACTTCTGGTACGCGATGATGAGTCCCAGTCCGATCTGCTTCCCAATGTTCTTCATCTGCCGATGTCCGATCTCCGCAGGAGCGCGTCGATCGCGGCTCCCAACTCGGCCTGGCTCGCATCCGCTGCCGCCGGTCGCGTGATCAGGAGCAGGTCCCAGCCAGGACCGATATCTCCGATCCGTTCGCGGATCAGCACTCGCAGGCGACGTCGCACTCCGTTGCGTCGAACGGCCCCTCCGAGCGTGCGCGGTGTTGACAGCCCGATGCGCGTCTCGGCCCCATCCGTCCTCAGCCATTTGAGGACCAGCAGGGGTGTCGCGCGCGCGGTTCCGCGACGGCCGATGGCCTCGAAGTCGGCCCGGCGCCGAAGCATCGGCAGCGCGGGCATCATCGGGACCCGTTCGGCGATCAGACGGAGAGCCGCTTGCGCCCCTTGGCCCGGCGTCGAGCGAGCACGCGGCGGCCGGCCTTCGTGGCCATGCGGGCCATGAAGCCATGCTCGCGCTTGCGCGCGCGCTTCTTGGGCTGATACGTCCTCTTCGACATGAGTGTGTGCCGTTTCCTCGTTGTCCGATCATGATTCGTTCAGGGCCATCAAACACACGAACGGCTGGCGTTCCGCCAGCCTGCGCGCACGATCGAGTGGCCCGTTTCGCTCCGGTCGCGATTCTAAGCCCGCACGCCGCGTCGGTCAAACTCTCCAAGCCCTTGAGCCGCGAGCCGACAGGATCAACCTCACGATTGCTCCCCCGTGCAAACA
>JACDHU010000126.1 GCA_013820865.1 Chloroflexota bacterium | reverse complement strand
ACCTCATCACCCGGCTGGAACGCGGTCACGTCCTTGCCGACGGCCTCGACCACCCCCGAAGCGTCCAGTCCCAGGCCCTGGTTCTTGGGCCCGCGGAGCCCCGTGCCCATCTTGGTGAGCAGAGGCTTGCCGTATAGGTAGTCCAGGTCGGCCTGGTTCAGTGATGCCGCCCGGACGCGGACCAGCACCTCGTCGTCCTTGACGACGGGCATGTCGATGTCCCTGAGCTCGAGCACGTCGGGTGATCCGTAACTGGACCGGACGATTGCCTTCATGGTGTTCTCTCGCTCCGTGGCTGAGAAGGTACGCACAACGGACGGCGGCTCGTGGCCGCCGTCCGTTCGCGAATGAGCAGATCGCTACGCTGGCATGGGCGCCACTGGGGCGGCGATCCCACGATCCGCAATCCGCGGAGACCGCACACCCTTCAGGAGCAGGTAGCCCAGCAGCCAGACTTCCGCGATGAGCGGCGCGATCGCCAGGAGCGGTTTCGCCTGCGCTCCGATGTCGGGGACAAGGAACGCCACGAGCACGTGGACGAGGTACGAGATGGTGGCGACGACAAGGGCCACGCCGAGCGCCTTCGGGAACAGACCTGACCGGTAGGCGAGATAGCCCAGGGGCGCCAGCCAGAGACCGAAGGAGACCTGGGCGGCGAGGGTGCCGTAGTGCTGGATGTCGAGCAGGAGCAGCACAAGGGCATTCGAACCCGCGGTGCCGAAGGCCGCCGCATACGAGCTGTCGGTTGCGACCTGCACGGCCTCGAACTGGAAGACGGCATTGAGAGAGGTGATGCCGGCGGCAACTGCCACGAGGACCACCATCCAGCGGGCCGCGTTCTTCTGCACGTGGTTCAGGAGCAGGTAGAGGGTCATTGCGAGGAGGACCAAGAAGACCCCGTTCACCACATGGGCGACGACGCCGATGCGGGCAAGTCCGGCGTTGGCGACAACATTCCCGACCGTGGCCGCAGCGTCACCGGCGACATGGAGCATCGGATCCACGATGCCTTCGGCAAAGCCACCGAAGATGGCGACGAACAGGTAGAAGACGCCGGCGATGCGGGCGAGGCGCTTCAGTGAAGTTGTGGTGGCCGTTCCAATGACGGTCTGGATTGGGGTAGACACTTCTTTCTAATCTCCTATTTTGTCTTCGCAGCGTGATCGAGATCCTGGCGCTGCACACAGCTGACGGTGATGGAACGCCCTGCGCTTTCCCACCTACGCGACCCCCACAGTCGTCCCACATCCCGGGTTCCACGCAGGGCCTCGCACTCGCGATGACGGCCGGCGACCCTAGGCCCGGACGGTGATCCGCGCGGCGCGATCGCCAGCGATCACCATACGGAGCGTGCGGAGGGCGTCGTGGAGCCGGGAACCGGCTGTTCCTGGGCGGATCGCCAACTTGTCCGCGATCTGGGCGGTTGACGGCTCGGCCTGCCGCCTGAGAGCCAGGATGCGCCGCTGATCGGCGCTGGCGGCGCTGGCCGAGGCCCGCGGGCGGCGATCGGCTCGTTCGCGGCTTCCGAATGCTCCGCGCTCGATGGCGGACGCTAGATCATCGTGCTGCACTGCGCCCTCTGCCAGGTCGTCGCCTCGAAGCCGGCGCGGAAAGAAGTTCGCTCATCTCATCAGCCGCTGGGTGACGTCTCACCTGGGGCGGCGAACGCTTCCAGGGCGGTCAAGATGCCGTCCAGCCCGGGATTCAGCGCGTCCGGGAAGACCGCGCTCCAGCGCACGATCCCCCGGGCGTCGATGACGACAATGGCGCGCCGGCTCCGACCAGTGTCGGTCGAGTCGACCCCGTAGGCGCGGGCTATCGCACCGGGCGGCCGGTCGTCTGCCAGGAGCGGAAACTCGATGCCGAGGTCTCGGGCAAACGCCGCATGCGACCACGTTGCGTCGATCGAGATTCCGATGAGCGCGGGCCCGCCATCGCCGATCCTCGTCCGCAGATCCTCCAGCTGGCGGAGCTGCTCGGCCGCGACGGGATGCCAGTCGGCGACGTAGAAGACGAGCACGGCCGGTCTGCCGCGCAGGTCGCGCAAGGAAATACGGGAATGCGGCGAATTGTTGAGCGAGAACGGCGGAGCGACGGATCCGGGACGGACGGTCGAACCAGACGTGCGGGAATGCTTCACGATGCCGAGACTCCTGTTAGCGCGCTCGCCTTGCCGCTTGGACGAGGCGCTTCGCCATGGCGCCGCTGGGCACGCCGTTGAACGCTTTGCGGAGCCCGAGACCGCGCCGGTTGATGTCGCTGACTCGAGCCATCGGTGCCGCCTCTGCGCGTGTCGCCTGACGTCCCGACCCGGTAATCAGTCATGCGGCATCATCGAACCTACTCGGACGGTTGACCCTCCCCGATCGGCTAGTTCTAGACGGCTAGTTCGTCGCCCGCGACGTTTGCTTGCGCCGAATCAGTCTTCCGGCACTCTGAGGAGTCCGAGGGCGACGGCCCGCGTCACGGCCTCGGCGCGGTTCGTCGCGCCGAGCTTGTTGAATAGCGAGGACACGTGATATTTCGCGGTGTGCTCGGTGACGAATAGCGTCTCGGCGATCGCGCGGTTGGATCGGCCACGCGCCAGGAGCTCGAGCACCTCGCGCTCTCGGGAACTCAGGGCATCGCGCGTGGCCGCACCATCAGGTCTTTCGGAAGGCGGCTCCAGGGCGTGCGCGATCGTCTCCTCGATCGTCATGCCCCTGCCCTCCTGCCACGCGGCGGCCCGGCGGGTTGGATCGAGACCCCGCTCGGCCGTCTGTTGCCAGCGCTCGTGCCGCGCACGGATCGGCGGGAAGGCCCAGATCCCGGCATGCTCCTCAAGGGCGCTCGCCGCGCCGGCGAGCCGGACCGCGCGGAGCGAATCTCCCTCCGGGGCGGCCACCGCTGCCAGGCCGGGCAGCGCCATCCGCACGCCGAGCCGATCGTGATGCTCCCACGCGAGTGCGATCGCCTCGCGGTAGCGCTCGCCCGCCACAGGAAAGTCGCTGCGCTCATGGGCCACGCTGCCGAGGATGAAGAGGGCATAGGGCGGCCAGGTCGTGTTCCCCGCCTCGCGGGCCACCGTCAAGGCGTCGTTGGCATATCGCTCCGCATCGTCGATCCGATCCACCAGCCACGACAGCTGCCCGAGATGGAATGCGAACAGCGCGACGTCCGTCGGCGTTCCTTCGGTCCGCGCAAGCTCGAGACCCTCTCGGTAACTGCGTTCCGCGACCTCAGCTTTGCCGAGCCAGAGCGCGGTGTCGCCCACGCCGTGCAGCGCCATGACGAGCCCAGGCACGTCCTGTAGCCGGCGCCACGTCTCAAGGGCGCGCTCATGGAATCTCGCCGCGAGCTCGTACTCACCCTGATCGGTTGCGCGAAATCCGGCCGCGTTGAGTGCCTTGGCGCGCAGGATGGCGATCCGATCGGTCGCTGCAGCCTCCTCCCCTTCCGATTCCGGGCCGAGGAGTACCTCGAACCATACGCGAGCCTCGGGTGGATAGCCATGGAGGAACCAGTACCAGGCGAGCGCGCCGACGATGCGCAGACCTTCCTCGAGCGCGTCCTGCAGGCCAGTCGTCCGCGCCCAGTCGAGCGCCCGTCGGAAGTTGTCCTCTTCCCGCTCGAGGCGGGCAACGGTCCGAGCCTGCTCGGCACCCTGCATCAGGCCGACCGCCGCCTCGGCAAGGTCCGCGAAGTGGCGGGCGTGGAGTAGGCGGGCGTCCGCCAGTTCGCCGCTGCGCTCGAGCAGCTCCAATGCATGGGTGCTGGCGGTGTCGAGCATTCGGAACCGCGGTTCCTCGTCACCTTCCTGGACGACGATCAGGCTCTTGTCGGCGAGGGCGAGGAGCGCCTCGAATGCGTCCTCGATCTCAGGTCCCGCGATCGCTTCGGCCGCCGCCAACGTCCAACCGCCGGCGAACACGGCCAATCGACGGAAGAGGGACTGCTCGCGTTCGTCGAGCAGGTCGTAGCTCCATTGGAGCGTCGCCAGCAGCGACTGGTGCCGAGCCGGGGCATCGCGCATCCCCGGACCTAAGACAGGAAGTCGATTCGCGAGGCGGTCGAGGGTCGGGCCCGGTCCGAGCCGCGCCGCCCGCGCCGCGACGAGCTCGATCGCGAGGGGAAGCCCATCGAGCCGGACGCAGAGTTCCGCGACGGGCGCAGCGTTCGCGGCGCTCAGCCGGAACGACGGTGTGCTGGCCCGCGCCCGCTCGACGAAAAGCGCCACCGCCGGGACGAGCGCGAGGTCCTCGGGGTCGGGCAGGTGCCTTGGATCCGGGAGCGCCAGCGGCATGAGGGGCAGCGTTCGCTCCCAGCGCAGACGAAGTGGCTCCCGACTCGTGGCCAGGATGGTCACACCGGTGCCCGCGCCGATCAGCCGGCCGATGTCCGGGGCAGCGGCGAGGACCTGCTCCAGATTGTCGAGCACAAGCAGCAGGCGTCGCGTCGCAACGAACGTTTCGAGGCCGTCGAGCGATGCGGTCGCCGCTCCGTCGATCACGCCGAGGGTGCGGGCAAGGATCGACATCACGACCGACGGCATGGTCGCCGTCGAGAGATCGACGAACGTGACGCCGTCAGGAAACGCCGGATGTCCGACCAGCCCCCGGCTGACCGCCGCTGCGAGGCGTGTCTTTCCGACCCCGCCAGGACCGACGATCGTGACTAGCCGGACGTCTGCCAGCAGAAGCTGGTCTCTGAGGAGGGCCAACTCCTCGTCGCGTCCCACCAAGGGCGATGTCTCCGGTGGCCATGGCAACGGGCTTAGGGATGGTTCGGCGCGCGACCGTCGTTTAGCAAGCGATGAGCGCGACGGCATTGCGGCGAGGAGCGCTGCTCTCTCGGCGATCCCGAGCTCGAGCGCGTCAGCAATCGCTCGGACGGTGGCTGGATACGGGTGACGACGATCGCCGCGCTCGAGTGCGCTGATGCCCTTGCCTGTCAGGCCGGCGCGCTCGGCCAGCTCCTCCTGCGTGAGGCCTGCGGCCTCCCGCAGTCCTCGGAGCAGATCGGAAAACGGTGGCGGCTCCGCGCGGCTCATGGTCCGACGATCGTACGACGCAGGAAGGGGATGGGCGTGATTTCCGGCGATCGCGTGCGCCGAATCCTGGGGCGCGAGCTTCCGTATCCCGGGGCGAACCGTGGGTGAACCATGGGGGCAGTGTGAGTGTTTGCGGTGACAGATCGAGGCGAGCCTAGGGGCATCGACTGGTGCGATCGGCGAGCCCTTCGCTGGCCGAACCAGGCGCTGTCGCGTAGCGGGATGTCCGCGATCGAAGGAATCGAAGGCGTGCGCCTGCCTCGGATCCCGGCCGGTCGGCGCGCACGCTGATCGACTCGACGCGGGTCCCGGGCGGAGACGCTATCTACATCTGGAGGCACTGATCCCATGGACCACGGAACCCACCAAGGACACCCAGAGACCCGCGAGCGACACGACGCTGCGGTCGCCCCGGCAATGGCACACGACGGCAGGTCGGCGGTGGCGCATGATATGGCTGGCGGTGGTCACGACCGCCACGAAGGCCATTCTGTCGCCATGTTCCGCGACAAGTTCTGGCTGAGCCTCGCCCTGACCATCCCGGTGGTCCTGCTCAGCCACGACATCCAGGAGTGGGTGGGCTTCTCGATCCCGATGTTCCCGGGCATCGAGTACATCCCGGCCATCCTCGGCACGATCATCTTCTTCTACGGCGGGCTGGTCTTCCTCCGCGGCGCAGTCGGCGAACTGCGCGACCGCCAACCCGGGATGATGACCCTGATCT
>JACDHU010000007.1 GCA_013820865.1 Chloroflexota bacterium | reverse complement strand
GCCGAGGGGCAGCCGCTCGGCATTCCGGCGAGCTTCGGTGGCCCCTATGTCGGCCTCATGGCGGCGCGGATGGCATCGGTGCGGCAGATGCCCGGCCGGCTGGTCGGCGCGACGCGCGATGTCGCCGGGCGCAAGGGCTATGTCCTTACCCTCCAGGCGCGCGAGCAGCACATCCGGCGCGAGAAGGCGGCGAGCAACATCTGCACGAACCAGGCGCTCATGGCGCTGGCCGCGACCGCGTATCTGGTCGCCGTCGGTCCCGCCGGCCTGCGCGAGGTTGCCGAGCTGTCGACCACCCAGGCACGCCACGCGACCGCGGCCCTGGAGGATGCCGGCCTTGCCCGCCGTCGCTTCGGCGGAACCTACTTCGCCGAGGTCACGCTGAACGTTCCCGACGCCGCGCGTCGCCATGCCGCGCTGGCTGATAGGGGCATCGTGGCCGGCTATCTCCCGGAGCGCCACGACCCCGCACTGCGCGATACCCTGCTCCTGGCCGCCACCGAACTCACCACCGACGACGACATCGCGCGCCTGCTCGACGGGCTGGAGGCGACCCGATGAGCGTTGCCGAGGCTCCTTCCTCCGGGCGCGGGTCCGCCTTCGCGGGCGCTGTCGGGGGCGACGAGCTGACAATCGTCGAGCCGCTGATCTTCGATCGGTCGCGGACCGATCGGCGAGCCGTACGCTTCCCCTCGGCCTCCGCCGCCGCGCTGGCATCCGCCACCGCACAGCCGGAGTTGCCCGCATCGGTCCTGCGCTCGCGGGCCCCACGCCTGCCGGAGGTGAGCGAGCTCGACATGCTCCGCCACTTCAATCGCCTGGCGCATCTCAATCACGCGATTGATATCGGCTTCTACCCGCTCGGGTCGTGCACGATGAAGTACAACCCGAAGGTCAACGAGTGGGCTGCACGACTACCGGGCCTGGCCGAGTCGCATCCGCTTGACCCGGAGGATCTGAGCCAGGGCAGCTTGG
The DNA here is from genome assembly GCA_013820865.1 of Chloroflexota bacterium. Lineage (GTDB taxonomy): Bacteria > Chloroflexota > Limnocylindria > QHBO01 > QHBO01 > JACDBZ01. Next base: position 19,116 of record JACDHU010000007.1, on the reverse strand, counting down.
AGCTGATGTGGCTGCTGGCCGAATTGCTCAAGGAGATCAGCGGCTTCCCGGCGATCAGCCTCCAGCCAGCCGCTGGCGCCCATGGCGAACTGACCGGCATGCTCATGACTCGGGCGTATCACCGCGCCAACGGCGAAGGTGAGCAGCGCATCAAGGTCCTTGTGCCCGACTCGGCGCACGGGACCAACCCGGCCACCGCCACCATGGTCGGTTACCAGACCGTCACGATTCCCTCGAATGAGCGTGGCGGGATCGACCTGGAGGCCCTGCGGGCGGCACTCGGACCGGACGTCGCGGCGCTCATGATCACGAACCCGTCGACCCTGGGAATCTTCGAGGACCAGATCGGCCAGGTCATCGCGGCGGTCAAGGATGCTGGCGCCATCGCGTACATGGACGGCGCCAACCTCAACGCCATTCTCGGCCGCTTCCGGCCGGGCGAAGCCGGCTTCGACATCATGCACTTCAACCTGCACAAGACGTTCAGCACACCGCACGGCGGAGGCGGCCCGGGCGCCGGACCGATCGGGGTCAGCGAGCGGCTGGAGCCCTTCCTGCCGGCACCGATCCCGACACTCGTGACCGGCGATGCGACCGAGGTCCGTGCCAATGCCTGGGCCGGTCGCTCGACCGATGGCGCGCGGTTCGCGCTCGACGACGACCGTCCGCAGAGCATCGGCAAGGTGCGCAGCTGCCACGGCAACTTCGGCATGTTCGTGCGTGCCTATACCTACATTCGGTCGAACGGTGACGCGGGCCTGCGCACCATCAGCGAGGACGCGGTGCTCGCCGCGAACTACCTGCGCGTCCAACTGCACGACACATACGACCTGCCCTATGACCGATTGAGCAAGCACGAAGTTGTCTTCTCGGGGCGCCGCCAGAAGCGCGAGCACGGGGTGACGACGCTCGATATCGCCAAGGCGATTCTCGATCACGGCATCCATCCGCCCACGATTTACTTTCCGCTCATCGTGGAGGAGGCCCTCATGGTCGAGCCGACCGAGACCGAAAGTCTCGAGACCCTCGATCACTTCGTGGGAGTGATGCGTGCGATCGCCGACCTTGCTGCGTCGGATCCTGCGGCCCTCAAGCGCGCGCCTACCACGACGCCGGTGGGACGCCTGGATGAGGCCGCCGCCGCCCGCCGGCCTGATCTGCGCCATACCGTCGGGGCCGCCGGTGCTCCCGAGGCGCCACCGTCGGCGCCGACGGCCGAGGTTCCCACCACGTAGCGCTGGCGCAGCATCGGTCCTGCGTGAAAAGCGACCTGCATGGAGCTCAACGCGTGATTGCCGTCTGAACGTAATTGGACGGTCGGGCGTACTATGGGAAACCCCGTACGGGCATGGGGCGGAACAGGTGCCGATGGAAACGAAACAGCCGAACGACCTCGTCGAGCGCATGCAGCGCGGCGACCTCGATGCGTTCGAGGAATTCTTCAATACGTTCAAGCGACCGGTCTACGGGACCGCGCTCGCGATCACGCGCGACCCGTTCCTGGCGGAGGAGATCCTCCAGGATTGCTTCGTCAAGGCGTACAAGGTCCGCGAGCGCCTTGATCCGGCACGGTCGCCGTTACCCTGGTTGCAGCGCGTAACGATCAACCTGTGCTACAGCCGGGTCAGCCGCCGCCGGACGCTTGCCGAGCCGATCACCAGCCTGATCACGAACCTCGTCGTGGATCTGGCGGCTCGTCCGGACCAGGTGGTCGAGTCGCGCGAGGTGCTCGAGGTCCTCCAGCGCGGGATCGACTCTCTGCCGGCGAAGCAGCAGACAGCCATCATCCTGTACTACCTGCACGGGTATTCATTGGCCGAAGCTTCCGAGATCGCTCGTTGCAATGTCGGCACCATGAAATCGCGGTTGCATTATGCGCTCAAGGCCCTGCGCGTCCGCCTGCCGGTGGAGCGCCGAGTTCGAGTCGGGACGCCCGTGGCGGTCCGGGTGCCGCGATGACGTGCCGTCGGATCTGTCGCGAGCTCCTATGGCTGGCGCGCTTCGGCGAGTTCGGCCCGAGCTCCCAGCCGCACCTCGATCATCTGGCTGGGTGCGCCTCCTGTCGTGACGAGGTCGGCTATGACCGCGCCATGGTGCAGCAGCTGAGGGTCGCGCTGGCGGAGCGCATCGAGGGTATGACGCCGTCGCCGGACGTCTGGCAGAGAATCCTGCATCGGGCCCAGGCCGCGGAGCCGGCGCCCGCCCGCATGTGGTCATGGTCGACGGCGATCCTGGCTCGGCTGCGCACGGTCTCGGCCGTGACCGCCTCGGGCCTGGCGCTCGTCCTTGCCCTCAACATGGAGGTGGTGCCGGTGGCGCTGCCGTCGGCGTCCGAGCCGGCGCCGATAACCCCGACGGCCCTGGCAGCCCCGACGGCCAGCTTCTCGGACGATCAACACCTCCTGGTCGAGCGGCCCCCGCTGGAACCGCGTCCGTATACGGACGCGGAAGTTGGCGGTGAATCGATCGTGCCGGAGCCGGAAGGCCGCGTGATGCAACTGGATGCGCCGGTCATCGCCCAACCGGGGACCGCTTCCAACGATCCAGTCGCCGGCTCTCTCGTGACCGAAATCCGCGTCAGCTTCCGTAGCCCCTTATCGCCGGAGCCCACCTTCTTCGACGACACACCAGCGGTCATGGCCGAGCCGATCGACGTCCTGCCGAGTGTCCCCGAAGCCGGCGAGCCTTCCTGATGTAGCGTGAGTGTGCGAGACTAGCCAACTGTCCTACGAGTGGATCAGCCCCGGATCACCGGCGATTGCCGAGCGAGCAACGGGAGTGGTGGTCCGATCCAACCAATATCAACGTGGAGGAATGTGGATGTCTAATTGGAGATGGTTCTCCGTGTTTGCCGTGCTGATCCTGGTCCTCGCCGCGTGCGGCGATCCCGGCACCAGCGCAGCGCCCGGTGAATCCGACGATCCGCCGGCTTCGGGCTCGGATGCCTCTGAGCCGCCGGCGACCGATGGCGGCGCCGGTGGCGAGCCGCAGACCGGCGGCACGCTGGTCTTCGGTGGCGCCGCCCTGGCCGCAAGCCTGGACCCGGCGCTCACGAGCGACGGCGAGTCGTTCCGGATCCTTCAGCAGATCTATGAGCCCCTGGTCGACCTCGTTCCCGGCACCGTGGACGAGCTCGAAGGTGTGCTTGCCGAGTCGTGGACCGGCGAACCCGAGGACACCGAGTACGTCTTTACCCTGAAGGAAGGCGTCACCTTCCACGACGGCACGCCGTTCAACGCAGAGGCCGTCAAGACGAACTTCGATCGTTGGCAGACCTTCGCGGAGGAGTTCCAGGGTAACGCCTACTACTACGGCGCTGTCATGGATGGTTTCGGACCGGACAATCTCATTGCCAGCGTCGAGGCGACCGATGAGATGACCGTTACGATCACCCTGCGCGAGGCGAGCCCGACGTTCTTGTTCGGAATCGCGCTGACGCCGTTTAGCATCGTCAGCCCTGCCGTCCTCGAGGCGACCAGCGCGGACGACCCTGCGACCAGCACACTCGGGACCGACACGGTCCAGGGTGGAACCGGCCCGTTCGTCATGGAGGAGTACATCCCCGATGACAGCGCGACGCTGGTCCGCAATGACGACTATCACGGAGAGCACACCGCTTACCTCGATCGGCTGATCATTCGGCCCATTGCTGATCCAGCGGCGCGTCTCCAGGCCCTTCAGGGCGGGAGCGTCCAGGGCTTCGACCTGATCGCTCCTGGGGATCGCGAGGCCGTGGACGGCGCCGATGGCCTCAAGCTCGTCAACCGCGAGTCATACAACACGCTCTACCTGGGCGTGAACCCCACCGCGACTGACGACTCGTCGCTCGCCGATCTGGCGGTACGTCAGGCGGTTGCCCACGCGATCGACCGGGAAGCGCTCATCGAGGCCTTCTACGGTGGTGGTGGCAGCCCGGCTGACATCTTCCTTCCGCCGACCAGCGGCTGGTTCGACAGCGTGGGTGAGGGCGCCGAGGTGTACGAGTACGACCCCGAGGCGGCGACTGACCTGCTCGAGGAGGCCGGATTCGACGCGGACAACCCAGCGACCGTGAACTTCTGGTATCCCACCGAGGTGACGCGCCCCTACATGCCGGACCCGCAGGGTCTGCACCAGGCGGTGACGACCATGCTCGAGGATGCCGGCTTCGAGGTCGAGCCCGGCAGCGCCATCTGGGGCACGGAGTACATCCCCGCGGCCCAGAATGGCGAGTACGACCTGCACTTCCTCGGCTGGACCGGAGACTTCGACGACCCGTCCAACTGGTACGGCGTTCATTTCGGGTATGCCCAGGGCGAGCCGGCGGCGCAGTTCGGCTGTGACGTCGATGGCCTCGAGGCCGCGATCGACGAGGCAGAGAGCACGCTTGAGGAGGAGGCCCGCGGGGCCGCCTGGAGCGAGGTCGCGCAGCTCGTACACAACGAGGTGTGCTTCGTGACCCTGGTCCACGGTGACACCGCGATTGCCCTGACCGATCAGGTCCAGGGCTACGTGGCGAATCCGACCGGGTCGGAAAGCTTCCTGGACGTCTGGCTCTCCGGCGAGTAGCCGGCAGACCAGCCACTAGACTGGGAGAGCCCCGGCCGCGAGTCGGGGCTCTCCCGTTTCCCTCGATCAGGAGCATCGATGACGAAATTCATCATTCGGCGCCTGCTGCTGCTCATCCCGATTCTCCTCGGGCTGACGCTCCTGATCTTCGTCTTCACCCGCCTCCTGCCTGGCGATCCGGCCACCACCATTCTGGGTGAGCGAGCGACCGCGGAGAACATGGCGCTGGTGCGCGAGTCGCTCGGGCTGGACCGTCCGCTGCATGAGCAGTACTTCCAGTACATGGGTGGTCTGCTCCAGGGTGACCTGGGTCGAAGCTTCATCACGAATCGAGACGTCGTCGACGACTTTCTTCAGCGCTTTCCTGCAACGATCGAGCTGTCGCTGGCGGCGATCATCTTCGCCATCGCCGCAGGCATCCCGCTCGGCGTTTACACCGCGAAGCGACGTGGGACATGGGTGGACGCCGGCGGCACGATTCTGTCCCTCATCGGCATCAGCATTCCGATCTTCTTCCTCGGGCTCATGCTCAAATGGATCTTCGCGATCCAGTTCCCGATCCTGCCCGACTCCGGCCGGATCGACCTGGTCAACTACTTTATTCCGCGGGTGACGAACTTCATGACCGTGGACGCGTTGATCGCCGGCGAGCCGGGCGGCTTCATCGACGCGCTGCGGCACCTGGTGCTTCCGGCGCTTGCGCTCGGGACGATCCCGCTGGCGGTCATCATGCGCATCACGCGCGCAAGCGTGATCGACGTGCTCAACGAGGACTACGTCCGGACGGCGCATGCCAAGGGGCTGCGCGATCGGACCGTGGACGGGCGACACATCCTGCGCAATGCGCTTCTGCCGGTAGTGACCGTCATCGGACTCCAGACCGGCCTTCTGCTCGGCGGCGCGATCCTGACCGAGACGATCTTCACCTGGGGTGGTGTCGGACGCTGGATCTACGACGCCGTCACGGCACGCGACTACCAGATCATCCAGAGCGGCGTGCTCATGCTGGCGCTCATCTTCGTGCTGGTGAACCTCATCGTGGACATCAGCTACGCCTTCCTCAACCCCCGTATCCGTCACTCATGAGGAGGGAGCCATGACCGGTGCCGCGGTGAGCCAGCCCGTCGAGCAGCAGGAGCGCTCGGTCGGCCTGTGGGGCGATGCCCTGCGCCGCATGCGCGGCAGTCCGGCCGCCATCATCGGTGGCGCGATCATCATCTTTTTCGTCCTGATGGCCATTTTTGCGCCATTCATCGCGCCGTACGACCCGACCCGCGGCGATCTCGGCTCCAGCTACCTGCCACCCAGCGGTGAGCACTTCTTCGGCACGAACGTTCAGGGGCAGGACGTCTTCAGCCGCATCATCTTCGGCTCGCGGCTGACCCTGGGGATCGCGGTGATGTCGGTCACCATCGGTGTTACGGTCGGTTCCGTGCTCGGTGCGCTCGCCGGCTACTTCCGCGGCTGGATCGACGCGACGATCATGCGTGGCGTCGACATTATGCTGAGCATCCCGGGGCTGCTCCTCGCAATCGCTGTTGTCTCGTGGCTCGGCCGGGGCGCGGTGCAGATCGCCATCGCCATCGCCATCGTCAACGTGCCGATCTTCGCGCGCATCCTGCGCGGCAGCCTCCTGGCGCTGCGCGACGCCGACTACGTCATCGCTGCGAAATCGGTTGGCGTCGGCGGCCCGGCGCTTCTCTTGCGGCACATGCTGCCCAACGCCATCGGTCCGCTCATTGTGCAGGCCACGCTGGCACTGGCCACGGCCGTGGTCGACGCCGCTGCCCTGGGCTTCCTTGGCCTTGGCCCGCCTGACCCACGCACGCCCGAATGGGGAGCCATGCTGTCGGACACCTACCGATATCTGACCGATGCGGTGCATCTCGCCTTCTTCCCGGGCATCGCCATCGTCCTCGCCGTCCTCGGCTTCAACCTGCTCGGTGACGGCATGCGCGAAGCCCTCGATCCGAAGCTGCGCCGATGAGCCGCACCGCGCCGGATCCTGAAGCGCTGCTCAGTGTCCGCGACCTCGAGGTCACCTTCGGCTCGGGTGACCGGGTCGTGCATGCCGTCAACGGCATCAGCTACGACCTCGCACCCGGGGAGACGCTGGGGATCGTGGGGGAGTCGGGCTGCGGCAAGAGTGTCAGCTCGCTGGCGATCATGCGGCTTCTGCCCAAGCCGGCGGCCAGGGTGCGCTCTGGATCGGTCATCCTGGAAGGCCAGGATCTGCTCGACCTCTCCGACGAGGAGATGCGCCGCATTCGCGGCGACCAGATGGCGATGATCTTCCAGGACCCGATGACCTCGTTGAACCCGGTCCTGCCCATCGAGCGGCAGCTGACCGAAGTGCTGGAAACGCACCGCAAGCTCAAGAGGTCGGGAGCGGTCGATCGGGCCGTCGAACTGCTCGAGCTGGTCGGGATCCCGGCGGCAAAGAACCGGCTGCGGGACTACCCGCACCAGTTCAGCGGCGGCATGCGTCAACGCGTGATGATCGCAATTGCGCTTGCATGCGATCCGCAACTCCTCATAGCCGACGAGCCGACGACGGCCCTCGACGTGACGATCCAGGCGCAGATCCTGGAGTTGATGCGCACCGCCGTGACCGAGCGCGGGACCGCCCTCATCCTCATCACCCACGACCTCGGCGTGGTGGCCGGCATGGCTCAGCGCATCAACGTCATGTATGCCGGGCACATCGTCGAGCGCGCGACGACCGATGAGCTGTACGGCCGTCCCCGCCATCCGTACACCGTCGGACTGTTGCGGTCCATCCCACGCCTTGACGAGGGGCGCGGTGAGCTCGTGCCGATCCAGGGCCAGCCGCCGGATCTGTCGCGCCAGATCATCGGCTGTCCCTTCGCCGATCGATGCTTCAACGTCCTTGACCGATGCCGGGAAGAGATGCCACCGCTGGAACAGGCTCCATCCGCGGCAGATGAGCACCTCGTCGCGTGCTGGAACCCGGCGGAGGGCGAGCGCCTGGTGCCATCCGGCTTCGAGTCGGAGCTGGCCTCGTGACCGCCGAGGCGACGATTCCTGCATCCGCCGCAGGCGCGAGCTCAGAGCCACTCCTGCGCACCGACACCCTGCGCGTCCATTTCCCGATCACCGAGGGCATTCTGTTCGAGCGTCGCGTGGGGGCCGTGCGTGCCGTGGACGGGGTCTCGCTCGAGGTGCGTCGCGGCGAGACGCTCGGCCTGGTGGGGGAGTCGGGGTGCGGCAAGTCGACCTTTGCGCGCGCCGTGATCAGGCTGGTCGACGCGACGGAGGGCTCGATTCACTTCGACGGCACCGACGTGACGCGGCTGACCGGTGATCCGTTGCGCCGCATGCGGCGCCGGATGCAGATGATCTTCCAGGATCCGTATGCGTCGCTCAATCCGCGTATGACCATCGGCTCCATGCTCGCCGAGCCCCTGCGTGTCCATGGCCTGGCGAAGGGTGAGCAGGCAATGAAGCGTGCTCGTGAGCTGATCGAGATCGTCGGACTGCCCCGGAACGCGCTCAACCGTTATCCCCACGAGTTCTCGGGCGGTCAGCGGCAGCGCGCAGGCATCGCGCGCGCCTTGGCCGTTCAGCCCGAGTTCATTGCCGCCGACGAGGCGGTATCGGCGCTCGATGTCTCGATCCAGGCACAGATCGTCAACCTGCTGTCGCAGCTTCAGAGCGAGTTCAACCTGACGTACCTGTTCATCGCGCATGACCTGTCGGTGGTGCGGCACATCAGCGACCGCATCGCGGTCATGTACCTCGGCGAGGTGGTCGAGCTATCGCCGTCGCGCGAGCTCTACGAGCGCCCGCTACATCCGTACACCGTTGCCCTCGTCAGCGCGGTACCGATTCCCGACCCGAAGGTCGAGTCGAAGCGCAAGCGCATGATCCTGCGCGGCGACGTGCCGTCCCCGGCCAACCCGCCATCGGGCTGCCGATTCCATACGCGCTGCTGGCTGCGGCGTGAGCTTGGAGATCCGGAGCGCTGTACCGTCGAGACCCCCGAATTGCGCCAACTGGCGCCCGAGCACGGAGTTGCGTGCCACTTCGCGGAGGAGCTGGCGGGGAACGAGCGCCGAGACCAGCTCGTCACTGCCGCAGCTGCGCATTCCAACGTGCGCGACACGGACGCCGATGAGCCGGCCAAGCCAACGGGCGCGTCGGCAGCGCCGGCATCCGACCCGGACTCCTTCTTTCCCGGGGACGTGAGCCACCACTGATCGGCTAGGCTTGGCGCCGATGGAGTACCGCATTGCGCTGGCGCAGACCGCGCCACGCCTCGGAGACATTGACGCCAACCTGTCCGTGGCGTCCGATGCCGTGCGTCGCGCCGCCGTCGAGGGCGCCGCGCTCACCGTTCTGCCCGAGCTGGCGCTGACCGGCTACCTGCTCCAGGACCTCGTACCGGATGTCGCCATGCGCGCCGATGACCCTCGGCTCCGCGCGCTCGCGAACGACGCACCCGGCATGCTCGTGGCGGCCGGCTTCGTCGAGGAGACCGATGACCATCGCTATTGCAACAGTGCGGTGCTCGTGCGTGATGGCGAAGTCATCGGCATCCATCGCAAGGTGTATCTCCCGACCTACGGTTTGTTCGATGAGGGTCGCTACACGCGGCCCGGCGATCGGATCCGCACCCACGATGCTGGCGCGCCCGTCGGGCGCATCGGCCTGAGCGTCTGCGAGGACTTCTGGCACGCCAGCCTCCCGATGCTCCAGGCGCTCGACGGTGCGTCGCTACTCGTGAACCTGGCGGCCGGTCCGTCGCGGGCTCCGGGCGGCAGTGCCGGCCTGGCGGCCATCGCCGGCTGGCACAAGATGCAGGACACGTACGCGCTGCTCGGCACCGTCCCAATTGCCTTCTGCAATCGCGTCGGCAACGAGGAGGGCCTGACCTTCTGGGGCGGTTCACGGTTGATTGCCGCGGATGGCTCGACCGTGGTGCAAGCGCCGCTGTGGGAGGAGGCACTCGTCTTCGGCTCAATCGACACTGATGACCTGCGCATCCAGCGCTACGGCCTGCCCCTGCTGGCCGATGAGCGCCTGGAGCTCGTGCGCCGCGAGCTGGACCGGATCATCCGCGAGCGGGCCGGCATTGACGGCGCTGAATGGCCCGAGTAGTGCCTACCTCGTTGTCCATTCGAAGCCCACATCGCCAGGTACCAATCACCGTTGGCTTAGGTGAGCAGGATGCCATTGATGGCGCCTCGCTCGTGCCGGCTCACGCTCCGGGATCCTCCGCGGCAGAACGATCGGGCGTGTTTGGCTTGGCTAAGGCGCTTCTGATTGGTAGACAGCAACGGTGACATCGATGGACCTGCCATCCGCAGCGCCGCTGCCGGAGATCGAGCCGGCGCAGGCGGCCGAGGTCATGATCGGCTTCATCCGCTCGCAGATGGAGCAGACCGGATTTTCGCGGTTGGTGATCGGTCTTTCGGGAGGCGTGGATTCGGCGACGGTCGCCTTCCTGGCGGCGCGCGCGATCGGGCCGGAAAACCTGCTGGCCGTCCGCATGCCGTACCGGACGTCGTCTGAAGCATCCCAGACCGATGCGCTGCGCGTGGTCACCGCCCTGGGCTGTCAGACGGAGCTGATAGACATCACGCCGATGGTCGATCCCATGCTGGCGGTGATGGAGGAGGGCGAAGGCGCAGAGCTCAATGTGCGGCGCGGCAACGTCATGGCGCGGCAGCGGATGATCGTGCTCTATGACCGATCAGCACAGTTCGATGCGCTCGTGGTCGGGACGAGCAACAAGACCGAATCGCTGCTTGGGTACGGCACCTTGCACGGCGACATGGCTGCGGCGCTGGCACCCATCGGCGACCTGTACAAGACCCAACTGCGTGCGGTCGCACGTGAGCTCGGCGTGCCCGACGAGGTCGTGGCCAAGCCGCCATCCGCCGACCTCTGGCCCGGTCAGACCGATGAGGGCGAGCTCGGCCGCTCGTACGAGTCTCTGGATCGAGCGCTCTTCGCGCTGGTCGACCGGCGCTGGACGGTTGACCGATGCGTCGCGGCCGGATTGGAGCGCGACCTGGTCGAATGGGTCGCCAGCCGTGTGGCGCGCATGGAGTTCAAGCGACAGCTGCCGCCCGTCGCCAAGCTCTCGTTGCGCACGCCAGGCATCGATCATCTCTATCCCCGTCGTCGTCCCGGCTCGCGTCGATAAGCGGGTGGTAAGTGCCCGGTAAGCGCCTGTCACTAGCCTTCGTCAGCAAGCGGCCGATCTCGCCTCCCGGTGCGCTGTGTTGATGAAGGAGCCATCGGAATGAACAAGGTGATGCTGGTCGGACGGTTGACACGCGATCCCGAACTGAGATCGCTGCCCTCGGGCAAACACGTCGCGACTTTCACCGTGGCAACCAACGAGTACCGCGGAGGCAACGGCGAGCGGACCGAATATCACCCGTGCGTGTCGTGGGACCGGCTCGCTGAGATCTGCGGCCAGTTCCTGTCGAAGGGGCAGCTGGTCGATGTCGAGGGTCGACTTCAGACCCGACAGTGGGACGACGACGCCGGAAAGCGACATTGGAAGACCGAGGTCGTCGTCGCGTCGCTGGAGATGCTGTCGGGTCGCTCGAAGAAGGAGTACGCGCGCGAGGCGGAGGCCGTGGCGAGTGATCCGTCAGGTGCGCCTGCCCCGGCATCGATCGCTGCAAACGGCGCGAATGGTGCTGCGGACGAAGCGCTGGAGGCCGTCGTCGCCATGTGAACCGTCGGGCGACGGAACATACCCCTGGTTCCGTCGCCCGATCAGCGCGTGGCGCACGTTTATACTGGCCGCCCGCGGCAGCCCTTGGTGAGCTGACGCGCAGCCCGAGAGGACGCATGAGCCACGAGTATCCCTATAACGGGCGCCTGAGCCGATGGGAAGAGATTGCCCCTGGCCTGGCGGTCGTCGGTGTCCAGGCGCTCGAGGAGCCGTTCTCCTTCGCGCCGGGACAGTACGCCACGCTGGGCCTCGTCGGTCCGGCTGGCGGCAAGCTGATTCAGCGGCCCATGAGCATCTCGTCATCCGCCGATGACCTGTCGGAATACGAGTTCTTCATCAGGCGCGTGGAGGGTGGGGGACTGACGCCGTTGTTGTGGGAACGCACCGTCGGCGACCCGATCAACATCAAGGGCGCAAAGGGAAAGTTCCTGCTCCAGGAGGATGGCCGGCGCGGCCTGTTCATCGCGTCGGGCACCGGGCTGGCGCCGTTCATGAGCATGATCGAGACGCTCCGTGGCCGCGGGCAGACCCGGGACATCGTGCTGCTGCACGGCGTCAGCTATGACTACGACCTCGCTTGGCGCAAACAGCTCACGGAGCTGGAAACCGCCGGAGGGTTCCCCCTGCGCTATGTCGGCACGGTCTCGCGCGCTCGACAGTGTCCCGATTGGTCCGGCTGCACCGGTCGCGTGGAGGCGATCACGGCTGACCAGCTCGATGCGCACGAGATGACGCCAGAAAACACGACCATCTATCTATGCGGGAATCCGGAGATGGTGAGCGCCGTGGATGAGATCGCCACGGAGCGTGGATTCCCGCCGGAGCAGGTGCGCAAGGAGCTGTATTGGCCCAAGGGCCGGGCGCATTGAGTCCTGAACCGGGAGCCGAACGCTTCTACCTCACCACCGCGATCTTCTATCCGTCGCCCACGCCCGCGTTGCACTCGCTGTTCGAGGCCATCGGCGCCGATGTGATCGCGCGCTATCAGCGCCTCCAGGGCCGCGAGACGCGATTTCTGACGGGCATGGACGAGCACTCGGCCAATGTCGAGCGCGATGCACGCGAGGCGGGCATCGACCCCCGTGAGCTGATTGACCCGTGGGCTGCCACCTGGAAGGCCACGTTCGAGCAGTTTCGGATCAGCGCGGATCGGTTCATCCGCACCACTGACCCCGACCATGCCGTGGCGGCGACCGAGATGGTCCGCCGCGCGCAGGCGAACGGTGACGTGTACGAGGGGCTGTACGTCGGCTGGTTCTGCAACGGCTGCAACGAGTTCAAGACTGATCAACAGCTGGTGAACGGACGCTGTCCGGACCATCCCACGCTCGATTCACAACGCCTCGAGGAGCACAATTACTTCTTCCGGCTCTCCGCCTACCAGGAGCGGCTCGAGCGGCTGTACGCCGATAATCCGTCGTTCTGCGAGCCGGAGCACTTCCGCAACGAAGTCCTCGGGTGGCTGCGCGAGGGACTGCGCGACTTCTCCATCAGCCGATCCGGCACGGAGTGGGGCATTCCCTTTCCCGGCGACGAGAAGCACCGCATCTACGTGTGGTTCGACGCCCTCACCAACTACCTCACTGGTGCAGGATTTCCGAATGACGCCGCCGAGATGGACCGATGGTGGCCGGCCGACCTGCACGTCATCGGCAAAAACATCACGCGTTTCCACTGCCTGTACTGGCCGGCAATGCTGATGAGTGCGGGTGTGCCTCTGCCGCGGCAGGTATTCGCCCACGGTTTCATGCTCGATCGCGGCGAGAAGATGAGCAAGACGACCGGCAACAGCCAGGATCCGCATGAGATGGCGGAGCGGTTCGGCGTCGATGGCGTGCGCTACGTCGTGCTCCGCGAAGTTCCCTTCGAGCGTGATGCTGATGTCACCTACGACGGCTTCGTGCGTCGCTACAACGCGGATCTCGCCAATGACCTCGGCAACTTCGTCAATCGCACGGTGAGTATGAGCAACCGATACCTGGACGGGGTCCTGCCACCCGTCACGGACTCGAATCAGGCTGTTGACATTGAGATGAGCGCCACCGTTGGACGGGTCGTGGAGCGGTATCGCGCGTCCATGGACGACCACCGTCTGGCCGATGCGCTGGCTGCCATGATGGAGCTTGCCGGCGCCGGCAACGGCTACGCCGAGGGCCAGGCACCATGGAGCCTGCACAAGGCGGGAGAGACTGCGCGACTCGGCCAGGTCCTGGCCGTGATGGCGGAGCTGTGCCGGATCATCGGCCACCTGCTGGCTCCGGTGGCGCCGGATGGCGCGCGGCGCCTGCACGAACAGCTTGGCACGCCCGCTCCCTACGATGCGCGCGGCGTCGGAGGTCCGGGCCTCGACGCGCTTGTGACATGGGGTTCGGGACCGTCGGAATGGCGCACCGGAACGCCGAGCCCGATCTTCCCGCGAATCGACCAGGAGGCCGCGGTCTGAGCCGTCGCCGGACGCCCGAGCACCTTGCGGGGCTGGTTGACTCGCATGCCCACCTCCAGCACGAGCGGTTCGACGAGGACCGCGATGCCGTCATTGACCGGGCCGTGGCCAGCGGGATCGAACGGATTCTCGTCCCGGGTTGGGACCTGGCCTCCTCCGAGGCCGCGCTGAAGCTGGCGGAGCGCTATGCGCCTGTGGTGCATGCCGCGGTCGGCATCCACCCGCATCACGCCCACGAGATGGACGACGAGAGTTGGGACCGGCTGGCGTTACTTGCTGGCGAGCCGCTGAACCGGGCCATCGGTGAGATCGGGATCGATCTGTTTCGCAATCTCTCGCCGCCGGAGGTGCAACGTGAGGCATTCGCCCGCCAGCTCGCCCTGGCCGCGGAGCATGGACTGGCGGTGCTCGTCCACGATCGTGATGCGCACGCGGAGGTATCCGCCGCGTTGCTGGGTTGGAATGGGCGCGACGGCACGATCGCGCGGGGCGTGCTCCACGCTTTCTCCGGCGACGCAGCCATGGCGCGCAGCCTCACGGACGCGGGTTTCGTCGTCAGCTTCGCGCTGCCGCTGGCCTTCCGGAGCGCCGCGGGCCCTCGCGACGCCGCGCCACAGGTCCCGGATGGCCGGTACCTGGTCGAGACGGACGCGCCCTACCTCGGCCCGGACCGAGAGCGTCGAAACGAGCCGACCACGACGCTGCGCGTGGTGACCGAGCTGGCGCGCCTGCGCGGGACCGATCCTCTGACGCTCATCGGCCCGATCCGCCGTACGTATGACGCATTGGTTGGACCCGAATGAGCGCTCGCTCGAGGAGTGGGCGGAAGTTGGCATGCCGGTTGCTCATCATCGGCGGCGGCGTGGCAGTTGCCACCCGTGACTCGTATCGAAAACAGGAGGGTCCCAGCGCATGGGCCAGGTCAACGTCAACACCCCCAACGACGGCGGCGGCGTGTCAGGTGAGCCGACGGGCAGCAGCGGCGCCGGTTTCATCCTCGGCATCATCGTTGCGATCATCGTCATTGCCGCGCTTGTCTACTTCCTGGTGCTGAACCCCGGCAACGGCGGAACCGATCCCGGCAACGGCGGAACCGATCCCGGCAACGGTGCGACTGACGACGGCGGTGCAGTCGATCCGACCGATGCGGACATGGTTGATCCGACCGATGCCGGTGCGGCCCCCAGCGGGTGGGTCCTCGTCGATCGCGCCTGATCGATCACTCGCAACTTCTGCGGGAAGCGGCGTCTCGGCCTCCGGGCCGGAGCGCCGCTTTTTCATGCGAATTTGTTTGACACTCGCGCTCCGAGAGTGCTACCTTTCACTTAGCACTCTCAACGGTTGAGTGCCAGTCAAGGGTTCGACAGCGGCCCATGCTGGCCTCCCAACGCTGAGTGATTCAACACCGTCGCATCGGTTTCCCATGCTAGGAGGCACTACGTACACATGGCCAAGAAGGTCAGCGGCACGGCCACCGGGCTCAAGCCCCTCGGGGATCGCCTCGTGGTCAAGCCAAGCGCGCGCGAGGAGATGACCAAGAGCGGCATCGTCCTCCCGGATACTGCCAAGGAGCGCCCACAGGAGGGCACCGTCCTGTCTGTCGGCCCCGGCCGTACCCTCGATGATGGATCGCGAGAGTCGATGGAGCTCAGCAAGGGCCAGAAGGTCCTCTTCCAGAAGTACGCCGGCACCGAGTTCAAGTTCGAAGACGAGGATCTGCTGATCCTGTCCCAGAAGGACATCCTGGCCGTCATCGAATAGCGGACCCGCTCATTCGAGTTTCAACCCGATTTGCCGCGACCCGCGGCGGATCACCCAAGGAGGATTACGAGAACCGTGGCGAAGCAGCTGCTGTTCGAGGAAGAGGCGCGTCGCTCATTGAAGCGCGGCGTCGACAAGATGGCCGATGCCGTCAAGGTCACGCTTGGCCCCAAGGGCCGATACGCTCTCCTCGACAAGAAATTCGGCGCACCGACCATCACCAATGACGGTGTGACCATCGCACGCGACATCGAGCTCGAGGACCCGTACGAGAACATGGGTGCTCAGCTGCTCGAGGAAGTCGCCACCAAGACGAATGACGTGGCCGGTGACGGCACCACGACGAGCATCGTCCTGGCCCAGGCCATCATCACCGAGGGCCTCAAGAACGTCACCGCCGGCGCCAGCCCGATGGGCCTCAAGCGCGGCCTCAGCAAGGGCGTCGACGCGATCGTCGAGGAGATCAAGCGCCTGTCGAAGCCGGTCGAGACGACCGAGGACATCGCGCACATCGCCTCGATCAGCGCCCGCGACACCGAGATCGGCGAGATGATCGCCCAGGTCATGGATAAGGTCGGGAAGGACGGCGTGGTCACCGTCGAGGAGAGCCAGGGGCTCAAAATGGAGACCGAGTACGTCGAGGGCATGCAGCTCGATCGCGGCTACCTGTCCGCCTACATGGTCACCTCGACCGATGGCGGGAAGATGGAGGCCACGCTCGATCAGCCGTTCGTGCTCGTCACCGACAAGAAGATCAGCGCGGTCGCCGACATTCTTCCGACGCTCGAGAAGACCGTTTCGACCGGCAAGCCGCTCCTGATCCTTGCCGAGGACGTGGACGGTGAGGCGCTCGCGACGCTGGTGGTCAACAAACTGCGTGGCACGATCAACGTGCTCGCGGTCAAGGCCCCCGGCTTCGGTGATCGTCGCAAGGCCATGCTGGAGGACATCGCGACCCTGACCGGGGCGCGCGTCATCAGCGAGGAGGTCGGGCGCAAGCTCGACAGCGTGCAGCTCGAGGATCTCGGGCAGGCGCGTCGCGTGACGGCAACCAAGGACGCCACGACCATCATCGAGGGCAAGGGCTCCGAGAGCGCGATCAAGGCCCGCATCGGCCAGATCAAGCTCCAGATCGAGGACACCACGAGTGACTTTGATCGGGAGAAGCTCCAGGAGCGTCTGGCGAAGCTTTCGGGCGGCGTTGCTGTCCTGAAGGTCGGCGCTGCCACCGAGGTCGAGCTCAAGGAGAAGAAGCACCGTATCGAGGACGCCCTGTCGGCGGCTCGCGCGGGCGTCGAGGAGGGCATGGTCGCCGGCGGCGGCTCGGTCCTCATCCACTCGCTTCCGGCGCTTGACAAGGTCAAGGTGACCGGCGATGAGCTGATCGGCGTCAACATCCTGCGCCGCGCGCTGGAGGAGCCACTCCGACAGATCGCGATCAACGCCGGCCAGGAAGGCTCGGTCGTCGTCGAGGCGGTTCGCAAGCTCAAGCCGGGCAGCGGCTACGACGCTGCCAAGGGCGAGTACGGCGACCTGTTTGCGACGGGGGTCATCGACCCGGCCAAGGTGACCCGATCGGCGCTCGAGAACGCCGCATCCATCGCCGGCCTGCTCCTCACGACCGAGACGATCATCACTGATCTCCCGGAGAAGGAGCGATCAATGCCGGGTGGTGGGATGCCACCTGGTGGCGGGATGGACTTCTAGGGGGTCCGATAGCGTCTGCCGGTGTACGCCACCGGTGGGACTGAGCGCGAGACAACGTCGAGAGGCGGGTTCCCATCCGTGGGGCCCGCCTCTTATGCTGCCAGGATTGCTACCGGTGGCCGTACTGGCGAGCGCCACGCGCCCGCTGTGCGCCGCAACCTCAGGATGATTCGTCTTGGAGTGGCTCTGCAAACCGGATGGCGTCCATGAGCTGCGCCGCAGGTTGTCGGAACTGCTCAATCGTCAGCATCCGTCGTTCGAGTCGAAAAAACGCCATTGGCACATGCCCTCGGTAGTGTGGCGATAGGTACAACACCGGGTCGGTCGCTCCGAACACCCCGGGGGCGATGAAAGCGAGGACGCCGATCCATGGGTTGGTAGGGTCGATGGCCATCTCGCCCGCCGCGTCGAAGCCGAATCCGACGGTCTCGCGCTGGAAACCAGTGTGCTGAACCGTGCTACCCAGCAAGGCGACGTCGAACTGGTCTAGGTCCGCTCCAAAGACTCCACCGTCGATCGCGAGAATCGACGGCGCTGAAGCACCACGAGCCTGGGCTCGTTTGCTAGGGTCGCGCATCGCCTGACGGATTCGCTGTTCAGCGTTGCTCACGTAGGCTCTTCCAGAGATGGCGTGGAGATTCATGCGTTTCGATACGGCCTCGACGCAGACGACGCCATCGGGAAGAGTTGCACGGTAGTCGATCCGTTTTTCGTTGGACCCGCGCGGCTCGTGCTCGACCTCCCCGCCCAAAACCTGAAGAAAGCGGCCGACGAGAAGTTCGAAGTAATAGGACTTCCAGTCGTGGCGCAGCTTCTTTGCGAGGCTGGCAGCGTGGGTGTCCTCGAAGTGGCGGAGGTTCTCGTTCAACGCCCTTCGGACCGACTTGGCACGTGGCAAGGTCGAGCGTCGAAGCCACTCAGTCGGATTTTCTTCGTCCTCGCCCCACGTGTCGTCGCGCTCGAGCGGTTCGGGGAAGTAGTCGGCCACGACGGCAAGCATACGGAAGCCGCCGGTATCCTCACGCACCGATCCGACCGTCGCGACCAGTCGGGCGGGGATGGCGAGGCTTCCCGGCGGCTCCAGGACCGATCCTAGCAATCGGCGATTACTGGCGGCTTACTGGCGTTGGGCAAGGCGGCGCACGGCCGGCCTTCGTTCATTCGCCGCCGCCGCCCGCGAGGAACCCACTGTGGCCGTTGCAGGCGATCCCCGGATGGGCGAACTGCCGAATCTCGTCGCGGACGAACTTCGGAATCTGTCCCCACGACTGGGCGTGCGCTGGATCACCCTTGGTTGGTTCAGACTTGGGAGTCGTCATCCACCTCGACGGCACCGCGGAGGTACGCGACGAGTAGACGTCGGCGGGCTCTTTCGTGTGTAGGAGTTGGCGTGCCCGAGAGGACTCGAACCTCCGACCTTTAGGTCCGCAACCTTCGTCGTTGCGTTGGGGGGCGGCTTCGTAGTCCTGCTGCTAGCAGCCATGAGCGGCATCGGCGGCCACGATTCGGGCGTAGACTTTGGGCAGGAGGGAAGTGACGTGCAGCAGCCCTGTCTGTCATGTGGACGCAACACCGCCGCAGGTTCTCGGCTCTTCAGTGGACGCAAGCGGGGGCGCGACACCAAGGCCGATACCGACGGCTTCCTGTGCTACGCGTGCCAGCCCGGCTCGGCCGACGGGTCCCGAGCAGTCGATCCCGCTCAGTGGGCGTTACGTCGTGATCGACATCCGAATCATGGGGCACGGCTGACGGCCGCCCGGACGCGTTGCAGCTCGGTGGCGCAGGATCGGCACAGGCGCACCGCGAATGACTGTATGCCTTCGTCGTATCTCGGGCGAGTGGTGGCATGCCGGCTGCATGGTAGGGGCGTATGGAACTCATTGCCGTCATGATCGTGCTCGCGGTCGGCATCATGCTCGAGCGGGGGAGCCGACGCCCACGC
>JACDHU010000125.1 GCA_013820865.1 Chloroflexota bacterium | reverse complement strand
TCGGCCTTGTGGCGGTGGCCGTAGGCATCGGACTCCCCCACCTCGGTGAGCTCGCCGCCGCGCCAGATGGCTCCCTCGCTGGCGATCACGAATGCATACCCCGATGGGTTGAGGCGACGGTCATCGGCGAGAAGGTCTGCCAGGGCATCGAGATCGAAGGGCGCTTCGGGAATCACGCAGCGTGAACTCGTGACGTAGGCGGCATACCAGGCCGTGTAACCGGCATTGCGGCCGAAAATGCGGAAGACACCGATGCGCTCGTGGCTGCCGAGCGTCGTGCGCTGGCGATTGATGAGCTCTTTCGCTCGCGTGACCGCGGTGCTGAAGCCGATGCAGTACTCGGTGCCCTGGACGTCGTTATCCATCGTCTTCGGGATGGCGATGACCGGAAAACCCTCCCGACCGAGTCGCGCCGCGTAGCTCAGGGTGTCATCCCCGCCGATGGCGATCAGCGCCTCGATGCCGAGGCGCTCGAGGTTATCGAGCACCAGCGGGGTGAGGTCGAACCGCTCGTTCTCGATCGCGAACGCTTCGCGCCGCGTCGCGTCCAGCGTCTCGGGCAGCGCCGCGGCCCCCATCGCCGATGGATTCGTGCGCGACGTGTGCAGGGTCGTCCCGCCAGTGCGATCGATGGCACGGGTATTCGAGCGATCCAGCATCCGCACATAGCCGCCGCCGTCTTCGCGAGCAGGATCCACGTGCGTCAGGCCCTGCCAGCCACGGCGAATGCCAAGTGTCTCCCAGCCGACCTCGCTGGATCGGTAGACGACGCTCTTGATGACCGAGTTGAGGCCCGGGACGTCGCCGCCGCCGGTGAGGATGCCGATGCGTTTCATGGATGCATCGGCCATGCTGCCAGATCGCGGCCGATTTGTGAAAACGGGCCATTTCTGGGACAATCGGCATCCGCAAAATGGAGCTCCGCCCTGTGTCCTCGACCCCAAATGCTCAGCGCCAGTACGTGACCTGGCGTCTGCCGGATCGCCACTTCAGCAAGGTCCATCTCGTCGGCGAAACCGGGTTCACCGTGTGTGGTCGCGCTCTTCCGCGGGCCACCGGACAGCCGAAGGCGCCGATCCCCGAATCGGAGATGTGCGCGGACTGCGACGCTGGCAACTCCACCGACCGCCGCTGAACCCGGCGGTCGGTCCGCTTCCATCTCCCTGCCGCCCGATGCGCTCGTCCTCCTGATCGGTGTTGCCGCATCCGGCAAGTCCACGTTCGCGGCTCGCCACTTCGAGCCGACCGAGGTCCTCTCGTCGGATCGGCTCCGTGCGCTGATCACCGACGATGCATCGGCGCAAGAAGCCTCCGGTGACGCCTTCGACCTGCTGCACCGCATCGGTGCCATGCGGCTGCGACGAGGGCGGCTCACCGTGGTGGACGCCACGAACGTCGAGGCCTGGGCGCGCGAGATGCTGCTTGCCTTAGCCCGACGTCATCGGCGGCCGGCGGTGGCCCTCATCCTCGACCTGTCCCTGGACGCTGCGCTGGAGCGCAATGCGGCACGGCCAGCACCCCGCCCACCATCGGCAGCCATCCGCCGCCAGCACAAGTGGCTGCACGGCTCCCTCGCCGCCATGTCGGCTGAGGGCTTCCTCGCCATCCATCACCTCCGCACCGCCGCGGAGATCGATGGGGCCGTCGTCATGCGTGATGAGGCCGCCGGGCCGGGCGAGTCCGCAGCGTCGACCCCGACTCACACCAGTTGAGCGTGAACCAGCCTCATGGACGGCCGATCGGCAGTCTGATGGGCACGTGGAGACGCAATGTGCGAGTCGCGGGCCAGTCGTCCCATAGCGAGGGCCGGAAGGGTCATACGCCTGCTCAGACGACAATAGCAGCGACGTGAGCGCACGGAGGAGGTCGGTTGAGCGTGGATCCGGCCCCGAATTGATGAATCGGCCGTCTAATGCCCGCCAGAAGCGCAGTTGTCCAAACGCGAGGCTCGGAACGTTCATACGCCCGCCACGGCGGCAATAGGCACAACGCTGTCAGCGGCAGGCAGCGAAATATCCCGAAGGAACAGGCGTCCGACCTCGGCGACCGAAGCCACCGCTGCCGGTACCGGGCCACTCAATCGAAATCGTGTGATCCGGTTCGCTTGCCCCTTCGGGACGACCTCAGTATCGACTTCAGGAACTTGAGACGCAATACCACTTATCCCCGAAGGTTCAGCTCATCCGTCGACCTATCCACAGTCCGTCCACGACCCAGCGTCGAAGGCCACGGGCGCAGGCCAGCGGTCACCTAGACTGCGCCGATGCGTGCGCGAGACCTTGGCATCCGAATCGGGCGCATGGAGCCCGGCGAGCACAATGCCATCACCGACGTGGTCGGCGTTCGGGTCGGCCATGCGACCCTGATCTCCGGCCACGGCGCGCTTCGGCCAGGAAGTGGACCCGTCCGCACCGGCGTGACCGTGATCATCCCGCACGACGGTGACATCTGGACCGAGCCGGTCTTCGCCGGCGCGCATCGGCTCAACGGCAATGGCGAGCTCACCGGGCTCGAGTGGGTCCGTGAGAACGGCATGCTGGGCGGCGCCATCGGCATCACGAACACGCACAGCGTCGGCGTGGTGCGCGACGCCATGATCGAGGCAGCCGCACGGGCCCATGCCATGCGCGACAACGTGTGGGCGCTTCCCGTGGTCGGCGAAACGTACGATGGTGCACTCAACGACATCAACGGATTTCACGTTCGGCCTGAGCACGTGCATGCGGCCCTGTCGGCCGCTGCCGGTGGCCAGGTCGCCGAGGGCAACGTGGGTGGCGGGACCGGCATGATCTGCCACGAATTCAAGGGCGGCATCGGAACCGCATCGCGGCAGACGCCGGCTGGAATCGTCGGCGTGCTTGTCCAGGCCAACTACGGGACCCGTGAGCTCCTGCGCATCGACGGGGTGCCGGTCGGCTCAGCCATTCCGACCGCCGACGTGCCGTCACCCTGGGACCAGGTCGACGCGCTCGTCGGCCGCTCCGGACCTGAGGGCGGCTCGATCATCGGCGTAGTCGCGACCGATGCGCCGCTGCTGCCACACCAGTGCGCGCGGCTTGCCCAACGCGTAGGGCTGGGCGTCGCCCGCATGGGCAGCTACGCGTCGCACGGATCCGGCGATCTGTTCTGCGCGTTCGCAACAGGCAACCGCGACCTCTCGCGCCACGCCGGCGAGGACGATCCGCGCGAGACGGTGTCACTGCGCATGGTGACCGATGAGCACATGAACCCGCTCTTCGAGGCAACCGTCGAGGCCACCGAAGAGGCCATCGTCAACGCCCTGCTTGCCGCCGAAACATTGACCGGCCGTGACGGGATCAAGGCCCATGCGCTCGATCATCACCACCTGCGCACGATCATGCGTGCTCACCAACGCCTCGCCAACTGAGGGACCCGCCTACGTCACTTGACGTAGGCGCCATGGGCCGAAGGACCCTCGCCGGCGGGTCCCCACGCGATCAAGAATGGCGACAGACCCACCCTCCCTCTGGCGAGACCCCGTCACCACCCGAGCGGTGACGGGGTTTTGTCACATCTCGGAGAAGTCGGCGGCGCCCGCGATAAGTCGCGAACCGAAGCCGCTACTCGGCGGGCTGGATCGGAGTGGAATGGCCATCGTCGTCGAGGGCGACGAAGACGAAGCTTCCGGAGGTTGCCAGTCGACGGTCGCCGGTCGCAACGTCCTCCGCGTACATGTCGACCCCGACGGTGACGGACGTACGCCCGATACGCGTTACCCGCGCCACAAGCTCGACCAGCTGACCTGCGCGAACCGGGACCTTGAACTCGACCCGGTCGGAGGCGACCGTGACCATCGTGCGGCGAGCGCAGCGCGTGGCGGCGACCCAACCGGCATGATCCATCAGGCCCAGGGCATGGCCGCCGAACAGGGTCCCGTGATGGTTCGTCCGATTCGGCATCACCAGCTCGGCGAGGCGAACCTCGGCGAATCGGTCGGAGTGCTCATCGCTCATGACTCGATCGTAGCCGGCGCCACCGCGGAACAAGCGCGAAGGATGGCGTCGGCGCCTTCGGCAGGATCCATGGCGTTCGTGTCAATTTCGAGGTCCGCAATCTCACCGTACAGCGAAGCCCGCTCCTCGAGCGCGGCGCGAAACCACCCGACCGGATCCTCATCCAGCCAGGGCCGATGGGCCGCGCCAACCGCGCGGCCGGCGAGCACCTCGGCCGGCGCGGTCAACCAGACCACGAAGCCGCTCCCATGAATCACGGCGCGATCGGCCGGGTCGAGCACTGTCCCGGCGGCGGTCGCCACGATGGCAGGGCCATCGACCGATGCCCCGGCACGCAGAGCGTCCGACTCAGCCTCGCGCAACGCGGCCTCTCCCTCAGCGGCCAGGATCTCACGCGCGGTGCGCCCGGTGGCGCGCAGGACCAGGGCATCGTTGTCGACAAAGGGCCAACCGGTTCGATCGGCGAGGGCCCGTCCAATCGAAGATTTGCCGCTGCCCATCATCCCGAGCAGGACGATTCGCGCGCAACGCGGCATCGATTCGACATCGGTCATGCGCGGAAGGCTAGCAGCCGCGAAGCGGACGCACCGGTCCCGGCGTATGCTCTTGTCATGTTCGGATTCGGCAGACCCACCACCATTCCTGATAAGGCCGATGCGCTTCGCGGTCGCGACCAGGCAATTCCCACCGCAGAACGCCACTTCGTCAACGACTCGGCCATCCAGCCGCCGTACCCCGATGGGAGCGAGATCGCAACCCTGGCCATGGGCTGCTTCTGGGGCGCCGAGAAGCTCTTCTGGCAGACGCCGGGCGTCATCAGCACCTCGGCCGGCTACGCCGGCGGCTTCACGCCCAATCCTACGTATGACGAGGTGTGCTCCGGCAAGACCGGCCACGCCGAAGTCGTGCAGGTCGTATTCGACCCGGCGCGAATCTCCTATGTGCAGGTCTTGAAGCTCTTCTGGGAGGACCACGACCCGACACAGGGCATGCGGCAGGGCAACGACCGGGGCACGCAATATCGGTCAGCCATCTACACCCATACCGATGCGCAGCGCGTCGCCGCCGAAGCTTCCCGCGACGCGTACCAGGTCGAGCTGTCGAAGGCGGGATTCGGACAGATCACCACCGAGATCGTCGACGCACCAACGTACTATTTCGCCGAGGACTACCACCAGCAGTATCTCGCCAAGAATCCCGCGGGCTACTGTCCCGACCACTCGACCGGCGTCGCCTGCTCGATCGGCCTGGGCGTCAGCGCCGGTCACCCGTCCGAGGCCATGGAGCAGGTCTAGGCCTGACCCGCGCGCCGGATTTGCACCGGGGCGCAAACAACTGGCAAGCACGGCCGGTTTCGGGCCTTTGCGCTCATGGTTTGCACCGGGGCGCAAGTCCTGATGCCCCTTGCGGTCGGAATCGACTCTCCCTCCCAGTTGTTTGCACGGGGGGGCAAACGCGCTCGAAGTCACGCGCGACGGATCCGGGTCACGACATCGTTGAACGGCAACCCGGCAGGAGAAGCCAGCACGGCCCCCGCCGGCTGGCAGCACGACCCGGTCATCGCGGCCCTCGATGAGCGAGCGTTGGCCCGGAGCGCCACAAAGGCGTCATCGCCGCCAAAGAGTGGAATCTCGAGAGTCATCTCAGCGCGGTGACCGCGCGACAGGTCACCGGCGATGCTCATCCACTTGAACCGTGGCAGCGGCGTAGGCGAAGGGAACGGCGGTTGCGCCGCCGAACGTGCGACCCGCCTGGACCGATCAGCTTGAACGGACACCCGACTCCCATGCTGAGGGCAAGTCGTCCGGCGCCGCACGTCGGGCCACGATCGTCCAGGCATGCCGGTTGTACGAGTGAGCATATCCATACCGATCACGCAGCAGCCTCGCGATGGGGAT
>JACDHU010000124.1 GCA_013820865.1 Chloroflexota bacterium | reverse complement strand
CGACCCGCCTCGAGGGCCATCCCGACAACGTGGCCGCTGCCCTGTACGGAGGCTTCACCCTCGCCATCGCCGAGCCAGATGCCGCCGAGCGCGTCGCGCTCCGCCGCTTCCGGGTGCCGGAGGCATGGATCCCGGTGGCCTTCATCCCACAGCACGAGAGCCGAACGCACGACATGCGAGCCGCGCTACCGTCGACCGTGCCGCACGCGGCCGCAGCCCGCCAGGCGGGGCGCAGCGCGTACCTGGCCGCCGCGATCATGACGTCCGACGCGGGCATGCTGCGCACGGCCATGACCGATGAGCTCCATCAGCCATACCGGCTCCAGCTCCTGACCGGTAGTCGCGAGCTGATCGAACTCGCCTACGAGCGAGGAGCGGCCGGCGCTTGCCTGTCCGGTGCCGGACCGACCGTGCTGGCAATCTGCGACTCGCCGACCAGCGCGCACGCGGTCGAAAAGGCCTGGAACGCGGCCGGCGTGCAGGGCATGGCAACGCGCCTGCGCTTCGACACCACCGGGGCGCGCCTGATCGCCGAGTAGCGGCCGCCACGGGACGGCCGAACCCTGCGCGGCTACCATGGCTGACGCCCCATGAGCCTCGTGACCATCGCGGGCGTGTCGAAGAGCCACGCCGCGCAGCACCTCTTCAGCGACGTCGGCCTGATGATCAGCGCCGGGCGTCGCCTCGCCGTGGTCGGGCCCAACGGCGCCGGCAAGACCACGCTGCTCGAGCTCATCACCGGCGACCAGCAGCCGGATTCCGGGACCATCACGCGTGCTCGGGAGACGGTGATCGGCTACCTGCGCCAGGAGGTGGCCGAGAGCCGCGGCCGCAGCGTGCTTGCCGAGGTCCTGGCCGGGGCGGGGGAGGTGAGCGGCATTGAGCGCCGCATGCGCCACATCGAGGTCGAGCTCGAGGACGCTGCGGATGAGGCCGAGCTGCACGAGCTGATGGACGAGTACGGCCGGCTCCAGCATCGGTTCGAGGCGATGGGCGGCTACGGTCTCGAGGCCGAGGCGCGTCGCATCCTGGCCGGGCTCGGCTTCAGCGATGCCGACATGGACGGCGACATCGGCCGCCTCAGCGGTGGCTGGATGATGCGCGTGGCGCTCTCGCGCCTGCTGCTCCAGAACCCGGACGTCCTTCTGCTCGACGAGCCGACCAACCACCTCGACCTCGCCAGCGTGGAGTGGCTCCAGTCGTTCCTGTCCACGTACGCGGGTGCGATCGTGCTGGTCAGCCACGATCGTGACTTCATCAACGAGGTGGCGAACCGGGTCATCGAGCTGCATGACGGCCAGGCCACCGAATACGTGGGCGACTACGCCGACTTCGTCGAGCAGCGCGCCGAGCGCATGCTGCAACTCGAATCGGCCGCGAAGAATCAGCAGCGCAAGGTGGCGCACACGCAAGCCTTCATCGATCGGTTCCGCTACAAGGCCAGCAAGGCGCGGCAGGTCCAGTCCCGCGTCAAGGCGCTCGAGAAGCTGGACCGCGTCGCGTCACCGGGTGCTCGAGCGCGTTCGGTGAAGTTCCGTTTCCCCGAGCCACCACGATCTGGTCGCACCGTCATCACCCTGACTGATATCGAGAAGCGTTATGGCGAGACCGTCGTCTACGACGGCAACCTGGGCCTCCAGCTCGAGCGCGGGCAGAAGATCGCGCTCATCGGTCCGAACGGCGCCGGCAAGTCGACCCTGCTCAAGATCCTGGCCGGCGTCCTCGAGTTCGAGGGCGGGACGCGCGAGCTTGGCTCCAACGTGCGCGTCGCCTATTTCGCGCAGCACCAGATCGAGGCGCTCAACCCGGACAACTCGGTCTTCAACGAGCTGAACGACGCTGCACCGATGATGTCCACCACCGACATGCGCAAGCTGCTCGGCGCGTTTCTGTTCAGTGGGCAGACGGTCGAGAAGCAGGTCGGCATCCTGTCGGGCGGCGAGCAGACGCGGCTGGCATTGGCCAAGCTCTTGGCC
Source organism: Chloroflexota bacterium (assembly GCA_013820865.1). GTDB lineage: Bacteria > Chloroflexota > Limnocylindria > QHBO01 > QHBO01 > JACDBZ01. Next base: position 3,961 of record JACDHU010000124.1, on the reverse strand, counting down.
GATCCGGCCAACCTGCTGTGCCTGGACGAGCCGACCAACCACCTCGACATACAATCCCGAGACGTGCTCGAGGACGCGCTCAATGCCTTCACCGGCACGGTCGTGCTGATCACGCATGACCGATACCTCATCCGCAGCGTCGCCAACGTCATCATCGAGGTCAATGACGGGGACGCTACCGTATACCCCGGCGATTTCGAGTACTACGCCGCCAAGCGCGGCGTCGATATCGAGACGCGCGGCGCGGTCGAAGGCGCGCGATCCACGCCACGCGGCGTGGTTGCCTCTGCCGCCAAGCCTCGCGAGTCCGCCCGTGACGCGACCGAGCGCCGTCGTCAGCAGGCGGAAGCTCGCAACGCGCGCCACCGGCGCACGCGGGATCTACGCACGACGCTCGCGCGCACCGAGATTGACCTCGCGGCCGCCGAACGCGAGCTGGCGGAGGTCACCGAGAGGCTCGCCGACCCGGCCATCTACGCCGATGGCACGCTGGTGCGTGATCTCGTCGCGCGCCATAACGGGCTTCGCGACCAGACCGAATCGCTGACGGCCGAGCGAGAGCGCATGGCAGCTGAACTGGGGGCCGCCGAGGCGGGCACGGCGCCAGCCCCCGTCCGGTGACCGGGCCGGAACGCGAGCCAAGCGGCGACCTGACCGGCGCCGGTCTCGTCATCCTTGCCGCTGCATGCTTCGGAACGCTTGGCCCGCTGAGCCGATTCGCCGGCGACGCCGGCGTCGACTCGCTGACGATCGTCACGTGGCGCGCCGGCCTTGGTGCTGCCGTCATGGGCGGCTTCCTGGTGGCCAGGACGCTGCTGGCGGGGACCCGACCGGTCTCGCTGCGCTCCCTGCCGGTACGCGACCGCTGGTTCATGCTCGCGGCTGCCTTCACGAACACGCTGCTCAACCTTGCGGCGTTCATCGCATTTGAGCGCATCACGATCGCACTGACGCTGCTTGTCTTCTACCTCTATCCCGCCGGCGTCGCGCTGGCATCCACGGTGTGGTTCGGCGAGCGACTGGATCGCCTCCGGTGGGGTGCCCTGGGCGTGTCATTGGCCGGCATGACGCTCGTGGTCGCCGGGGCGGGCCAACTGGGCGCCATTGACCCGCTTGGCATCGGCCTCGCCTTCGTCGCGGCGCTGATGCAGGTCTTCTTCGTCCTGGCCGCGCGCCATGGCTTTGCCCGCGTTCCCGGTCCGCAGGCCGCCGCCATGACCATGGGAGGCGCCTTCACGTTCTACCTGCTTATCGCCGCGCCAATCGGCCTGCTCGGATCGCTGAGCCAGCCGCTCGCGTCGTCGGACGCGTTGGTGCCGGTCGTGCTGGCCGGCGTCATCGGTGCGGGTATACCAACGGTCAGCTTCATCGTCGGCATCCGGCGCCTCGGTCCGTCACGCGCAGCTATCCTGGCCACCCTCGAGCCGGTGGTCGGCGTCGGTCTGGCTGCCTGGCTGCTGGCCGAGCAACCGACCGCGGTCCAGCTCATCGGCGGCGCATTCATCCTGGTGGCGGCGGTCCTGCTCCAGCTCCGACCGCGCGGGCCCGTGGCCGATCACGAAGCAGTGGGCACCAGCTAGTGTCTCGCGCCGCAGTTTGCCTGATGGTTGGGATTCCTGCGTATATACCGATATACGCACCGACTTGCGGACGATCCGTAGCAATCAAAGCCCCGCGCAGATAACGAAGGAAGGAGCGAAAGATGTTCTCGCGCGACGACTTCGACCGTGGATCGCGCTTCCCTCTCGCGGGGGTGGTCATCCCGCTTGTCGTCGGCGCTCTGATCATCACCGGCATCACGGTGGGCCTGCGGGCCGCACAGGGTTTCCCAGACATCGAACTGGCCGAGGAGATCCGACAGGCGTCACTCGGCGAACCACTGCTCCTTGCCGACGCGATCGATCTTGAATGGGACCACGTCTGCGTGTTTCCGCCGTACCTGCCCCAAGAGGCAGTCGACGCGAAGCTCGACTTCGAGTGGGGACGCAGCGCCGGACACTCCACCGATGCGTATCTGCTGTTGGTGTTCGTCAAACACCGGGAGGTCGTCTCTCACGCGTACGTCGAGCGCGGAATCCTGGTCGATCCCGATCCGGACGGCGACTGCCGAGCGCCGGACGATGCGCGAACCCGGCTGAACGGCCCATCGGTTAGCTGACGCGCCTGGCTAGACACCGAGCGGTCCCGTCCGACTCCGCCAGGTACCCAGCCATCGGGTTATTGTCAGCGTCGTGGGCTGTGACTCAGCCAGATCCCTACATGCGGGTGGAATGAGGCCATCGTGTCCGGCCGCCGGCTATGCCCGAGACATGAAGGTCGCGTGCACCGCGCGAGCGGCCGATTCGGCGGAGGCCAGGGGCACCTCGGCCCACACGACGCGCATGCCGCCCTCGTCGAACGCACCCTCTCCATGCGCCGGCAGCGGCAGGACCTCCGGCATCAGTCGAGCGGGACCGACCAGGCTGATGCGGGCCATACGGTCCTTGCGGTCGACGGCAAGCATCAGGAACCCGTCACCATCGCGCGAGGACGGCCGCACGACCGTTTGCGGCGCATCGTCATCCATGGCGCGGACCACGAGATTAAGCCTGCCACGACGGGCGCGACGCACGGCGACCGGATGGACGACCTCCGCGCCAAGCTCCGCCAGCAACTCGAGCTGAAGGGCATCGACGGTCGGCAGGAAGCGGGCTCCCGGCACGACGTGCGGATCGGCCTCAAGGACGCCGCCGACGTCCTTGAACAGCTCGCAGCGCACGGCGCGCAGGGCCACCGCGAGCACGACCGCCGAGAGATCGGTCCCTCCTCGCCCGAGCGTCGTAAGCTCGCCATGCGTGCCAATCCCCTGGAACCCCGCCACGACCGGAACGATCCCCTCGCTCGTCGCGCCCCGCAACGGCCGAGACAGGACGCGACGCACCTCGGCGCCCAGGTGAGCTGCCGCCGTGCGAATCCCGGCCTCAGCCCCGGTGAAGGAGCGAGCGGGAATGCCACGCGCCTGGAGCCCAAGCGCAAACAGCGAAGCCGACAGAGCCTCGCCGGTGGCCAGGGCACGGTCCGTTTCGCGAGCCAACCCCGACTCCGCTGCCTGATTCGGCTCGCGCAGCCACGAGCCGCCATCAGGAAGGAGCACGCGAGCGGCACCGAGAATCGTGTCGGTCACGCCCTCGAAGGCGCTGACGACCACGACCGGACGCAGTCCCGCGGCGCGCTGTCGGGCGACGACGTCGACAGCCGCGGCGATGTCCTCCGGCCGACGCAGGACCGATCCGCCGAACTTGTCGACGACGACCGCGGGCGAGTCAGTGGTCATGGCGGCCTCAGGTCAGAGGCGGCGCGTCCGCCACGTGCAACTCCCCCCGGGGCAATGGTCCGCCGGAGTGGACGATCGCCGGGAGCTCGTCGAGCGACCGAATGCGACGCACGTCCGATGGGGCAGGCTCGCCGGCCGGGGTGATATTCATTCCCTCATGCCGGTCGAGCCACACGGCGTCCATGCCTGCGCTCCAGGCCCCGCGCACATCGGCCCGGTACGAGTCGCCGACCATGAGCGCCTCGCGCGGCTCGACGCCGGCTTCGTCCAGAGCCAGGCGGTAGAAGGCCGGGTTGGGCTTTGCCACGCCGACCGCACCGGACGGCAGAACGAAGTCGAAGAATTTGTCGAGCTCCAGCTCGCGCAGGATTCCACGCAGATTCGAGCCCCAGTCGCTGACCACGCCGATGCGGAGCGAGCCGGACTCGCGGACCGCGCGCAGCATCGGCTCGACGTCGTCGTACGGCGCCCAAGCATCAGAGGCGAACTGGCTGGCCAGGATGCGATCGAGCATCTCGCGCCGGGCATCCACCCCCAGGCGGTCGAGCATCACGCTGTGGTACTGGCGCCAATATTCGTTGATGCGCTCGTCATCGGACCAGGTGTCGTTGGCGGGCCGGTGGTACTCGTCCCAGAACCAGCGGTCGG
>JACDHU010000006.1 GCA_013820865.1 Chloroflexota bacterium | reverse complement strand
ATGGACGAGCAACGCTACCTTGGCGATGGAGTGGTGTCCGGCTTCGGCCGGATCGACGGACGCCTCGTCTTTGTCTACAGCCAGGACTTCACGGTCTTTGGCGGTTCGCTGTCCGAGGCGCATGCGGAAAAGATCTGCAAGGTGATGGACCTGGCAGTCGAGAACGGCGCGCCGATCATCGGTCTCTCCGATTCCGGCGGCGCGCGCATCCAGGAGGGTGTGGTCAGCCTGGGCGGTTACGCCGATATCTTTCTGCGCAACACCATGGCCTCCGGCGTGGTGCCGCAACTGTCGTTGGTCATGGGTCCATGCGCCGGCGGGGCCGTGTACTCGCCGGCGATTACTGACTTCGTGGTCATGGTCGACGGAACCAGCTACATGTTCGTGACCGGGCCGAACGTGGTGAAGACGGTGACCCACGAGGAGATCGATTTCGAGGGACTCGGCGGAGGACGCGTGCACAATGAGATGAGCGGTGTCGCCCATTTTCTTGCGGCCGGGGAGCCACAGGCGCTCGAGCTGGCGCGGACGATCATCGGCTACCTCCCACAGAACAACGTTGACCCTGCGCCCCGACAGGAAGCCTGGTCGGAGCCGGTGGTGCGTTCGGATTCGCTGAACGCCGTTGTGCCGGATTCGCCAAAGCAGTCATATGACATGCACACCGTCATCGCCGGCATCGTCGATGGAGATTCGTTCACCGAGGTCCATGCGCACTTCGCGCGGAACATCATCTGCGGCCTGGCGCGGATCGAGGGGCGCAGTGTGGGTATCGTGGCGCAGCAGCCACAGGTACTTGCGGGTGTGCTTGATATCGACGCCTCCGACAAGGCGGCTCGATTCGTCCGAACGTGCGATGCCTTCAACATCCCGATTTTGACGCTGGTCGATGTCCCCGGTTTTCTCCCCGGGGTGGAGCAGGAGCATCGCGGCATCATTCGTCATGGTGCCAAGTTGTTGTACGCGTACTGCGAGGCCACTGTCCCGAAGGTGACGGTCATCACGCGCAAGGCGTATGGCGGCGCGTACGACGTCATGAGCAGCAAGCATGTTCGGGGGGACATGAATTTTGCATGGCCAACCGCGGAGATTGCCGTCATGGGAGTGGAAGGCGCCGTGAACATCATCTTCCGCGATGGGATTGCCGCCGCCGACGATCCGGACGCGGAGCGTGCTCGTCTGATTGGCGAGTATGAGGAGCGGTTTGCCAACCCGTACATCGCGGCTGCGCGCGGGTACGTCGACGAAGTGATCCTGCCATCCGAAACGCGAACCAGGGTCGCGGGTGCCCTGGCCATGCTGGAGAACAAGCGACAGTCGATGCCGGCCAAGAAGCACGGCAACATTCCGCTGTAATCGAGTGTCTTTGCGCACGGACAGACCGATGTCCCCACCACCGCCTTTCGGCCGGCTGCTCATCGCCAATCGCGGCGAGATTGCGATTCGGATCATCCGCGCGTGTCGGGAACTCGGGATCTCGCCCATCGCGGTGCATTCGGATGCCGATGGGGAAGCCCTTCACGTCCGCGCGGCTGACCAATCCGAGCGGATTGGACCGGCGGCGGCGGCTGAGTCGTATCTGTCGATCGAGGCTGTGATCGATGCCGCGCGGCGCAGCGGGGTCGAGGCTGTTCATCCGGGATACGGATTCCTGTCCGAGAACCCGGCCTTTGCCCGGGCTGTCGAGGATGCCGGCCTCGTCTTCGTCGGGCCGTCCGCCGCGGTCCTCGAAGCGTTGGGAAACAAGCTGGCGGCACGCCGCTCGGCCGCGGAAGCCGGCGTCCCTATCGTTCCCGGCACGACAGTGGCGCTCGGCGACGACCCGGAACCCGTCGAGGCAATCGGCTTCCCCGTCATGCTGAAGGCAGCCGCGGGTGGGGGAGGCAGGGGCATGCGTCGCGTGGACGCCGCGAAGGAACTGCGGCCTGCGATGGACTCCGCCAGGCGCGAGGCCCTTGCGGCCTTCGGTGACGGCACGATCTATGTCGAGCGCATGATTGCCCCGGCCCGCCATGTCGAGGTGCAGCTGCTCGGCGACCGTCACGGATCGCTCGCGATATTGGGTGAGCGCGATTGCTCCGTCCAGCGCCGCCATCAGAAGCTGGTCGAGGAAAGCCCGTCTCCGGCGGTCAGCCCGACGTTGCGGACGGCGCTGTTCGAGAGCTCGCGGCGCGTCGCCGCAGCGGTCGACTTTCACAACGCCGCCACCGTTGAGTTCCTCATCGACGTCGAAGGGAATCACTACTTCCTCGAGATGAACACGCGGCTCCAGGTGGAACATGGGGTCACGGAGCTCGTCACCGGACTGGACATCGTGGCGTGGCAGATCCGGGTCGCGGCCGGCGAGGCGCTGACGGCCGATGTGCTGGAGGCGTCCAGCCGAGGCCACGCGATCGAGTTCCGGCTGTATGCCGAGAATCCGTATGATGACTTTCGCCCGACGGCGGGTCGGGTCACCGCCTGGCGCATGCCGGACGGTCCCGGCGTCCGGGTCGACGCGGGCGTCGACCGCGGAACAGAGCTGCGTCCCGAATATGACCCCCTGCTGGCGAAGGTGCTGGTTCATGCCGGCGATCGCCCGGCGGCGCTGGCGCGAATGCGACGAGCCCTGGATGAGACGCGCGTCGGCGGACTTGAGACCGATGCCGGCTTCCTGCGCTGGCTGGTGGATGACTCCGCATTCGCGTCCGGCGATTACGACACGTCACTTATCGCCTCGCGCTGGGTGAACGGGCCCGTGCTGACGGACGAGGAGGCAGCCCTCGCGTCTGCTGCCGCCGTGGCAGCCCGCATGGGGGCCACGACCGAGCGCCCGGAGGCAGTGCCCGAAGCAGAATCAGACTGGGGCAAGCAGGCTCGTCGCGAGGCGTTGCGGCGATGACCGACTACGAGGTGCGCATCGGTGGCGAGCGCTGCAACCCGGCCGCGGGGTGGACGCTGGTGTGGGACGACCGCGCGCAGGGAATTGCGCGGCTCGTGAGCGGAACGGCATCGGTCCCGGTCGTGGTCGAAGGCAACAGCAGCGATTGGGTCGTCACCTTGAACGGCCGGCGAATCGGCGTCAGCGTGCTGACGCGACGCGAACGTCTGCTTGCCGACGCGGCGTCGGTCGAACGGACACACGCGGGACCGACCATCGTGAAGGCGACGCTCCCCGGTCTCATCGTGACGGTCGCCGTCGAGGTGGGGGATGAGGTTGCCGAGGGCGCCACGCTCCTGACCATCGAGGCCATGAAGATGCAGAACGAGGTGCGAGCGCCTCGGGCGGGGAAGGTGATCGAAGTCACCGTGGCTGCCGGGCAGGTCGTGGCGACGGGCGCATCGCTCTTTCGGCTGGAGTGACGCCCGCTACAATCAGCGCCCGATGAGTGATCGCCCCAACCAGGAGACGCGGCCGTATCGGTCCACGTCCGGCATCGAGATCAAACCGGCCTACGGTCCAGGTGACCCCGAGGGATTCGACCCGGAGACGCAGCTCGGCGATCCGGGCGCCTTCCCGTACACGCGCGGTATCCATCCCACCGGCTACCACGGGCGACCGTGGACGATGCGTCAGTACGCTGGCTTCGGATCCGCGGAGGAGACGAACCGTCGCTTCCGGTACCTCCTCGAGCGCGGCCAGACCGGGCTGAGCGTCGCGTTCGACCTGCCGACACAGATCGGTTACGACTCCGACGACCGCATGGCGCTCGGGGAGGTTGGGAGGGTCGGCGTGCCGATTGACACGATCGCCGACATGGAGACGCTCATGGAGGGAATTGATCCCGGAGCCGTCTCCACCTCGATGACGATCAATGCCACCGCCGCCATCCTCCTGGTCCTGTATGAAACCGTGGCGCGTCGGCGCGGCGTTGACCCGTATCGGCTCAGAGGCACCATACAGAACGACATCCTCAAGGAGTACATCGCGCGCGGCACCTATATCTTCCCGCCCGAGCCATCCATGCGCCTGGTGACCGATACGTTCGCGTACTGTCGCGACGAGCTCCCGGCCTGGAATACGATCAGCATCAGCGGCTACCACATGCGGGAAGCGGGCTCGACCGCCGTGCAGGAGGTGGCCTTCACGATCGCCAACGCCATCGCTTACTGCGAGTCGGCGCTCGTCGCCGGCCTGGCGTTCGATGACTTCGCGCCGCGCCTGTCATTCTTCTTCGCCGCGCACAACGACCTGCTCGAAGAGGTGGCGAAGTTCCGGGCCGCGCGCCGCGTATGGGCCACGGTCGCACGCGACCGGTTCGGGGCGACGAACCCGAAGTCGATGGCCATGCGCTTTCACGTGCAGACCGGCGGCTCCACGCTCACCGCTCAGCAGCCTGACGTCAATGTCGTGCGAACGACCGTACAGGCCCTTGCCGCAGTGCTCGGCGGAGCCCAGTCGCTGCATACCAACGCTCTTGACGAGGCCCTTGGTCTGCCGACGCCGGACACGGCGCGCCTTGCCCTGCGGACACAACAGGTGCTGTTCGCCGAGTCCGGCGTGGCGGCCACCGTTGACCCCCTGGCCGGCTCGTACTATGTCGAGTCGCTCACCGAGGAGATTGTCGAGCGGTCGCTTGTTGAGCTGGCAAGCATTGACGACCGCGGTGGTACGTTGGCCGCCCTGGCGGCGGGCTATCAGCCGGATGCCATCGGCGACGCGGCGTATACGACCCAGCGGGCAGTCGAGGCCGGCGAGCGGGTGATCGTCGGTGTGAACGCCTTCGCCGATTCCGGTGACGAACTACGGCCCGCGCCTCAGGCCATCGCCCCCGACCTTGAAGCGCGCCAGGTCGAACGGACGCGCGCGGTTCGTGCGCGTCGTGATCAGGGAGCGTCGGACGTGGCGGTTGCAGCCTTGGAGAGTGCCGCAGCCGGTACGGAGAACGTCCTTCCGCGCATCCGCGCCGCCGTCGAGGCGGACGTCACGCTCGGTGAGATCGCTCATGCGCTGCGCCGCGTATGGGGGGAGCACCGGCCATGAAGATCGGTCACATTCATCACGTTGCCATCGTCGTGCACTCGATCAGCGCGTCGCTCCCGCGCTACCAGACTCTGTTCGGCCTCGAGCCCCAGGATGAGCCGATCATGTTCTCCTCCCAGGGCGTCCGCCTCTGCTTCCTGCCGACCGGGCCGGATCCCGCGGCACGCATCGAGTTGGTCGAGCCCGTCAACGAAGAAGGCGGTGTCGCGCGCTTCCTCGCAACACATGGCGAGGGCGTACATCACATCTGCTTCCTGACCGATGACCTGCCGGCGAGTCTCGAGGCGCTGGTTGCCGCCGAGGTCGAGCTCATTGATCGGGAGCCGCGGCCGGGCGCGCATGGGGACGTCGCGTTCGTTCATCCCCGAACGCTGAGCGGCGTGCTCTGGGAGCTGCTCGAGGTGCGCTGAGGGCCGGTTCACCGCCGCGCCGCCCAGCTGTCAACGAATATATCATTAGCGATATAACGGCTGACACGACGCCCGCGACTCCCCCGAACGCCAGTGAGAAGCCCTCAGCCGACGCCGGCGTCGCGGAGGAGCTGGGGGATGTGCGATGGGGAATCGGCGACGCGCACGCCCGCCTCTTCCAGCGCGACTCGCTTCGACTCCGCCGTGCCCTCGCCGCCAGACGAGATGATCGCGCCGGCGTGGCCCATGCGCCGACCGGGTGGGGCGGTTCGTCCAGCGATGAAGGCCGCCATCGGCTTGCGCACCTCGCGCGCGCAGAATGCCGCCGCCTTTTCCTCCTCCTCGCCACCGATCTCGCCGATCATCACGATTGCCTCGGTCTCGGGGTCCTGGTTGAACATATCGAGAATGTCGATGAAATTCGTCCCAATGATCGGGTCGCCGCCGATGCCGACGCAGGTCGTCTGGCCCATGCCGGCATCGGTCATGGCCTGCACCACCTCGTAGGTCAGCGTGCCCGAGCGGGACACGAGACCGACTGGGCCACGCGCGTGGATGTTTCCCGGAATGATTCCGACTTTCGCTTCGTCGACGCTCGTCATGCCGGGGCAGTTCGGCCCGATGAGGCGTGTACCCGAGGCGCGGAGGACATGCGAGACGCGGAGCATGTCGAGTGCAGGGACGCCCTCGGTGATGCAGACGACGAGCGGCACGCGTGCCGCGGACGCCTCGAGCATCGCGTCAGGTGCAAACGCCGCGGGCACGAAGATGCATGTCGCGTTGGCGCCGGTCTGCTCGACCGCCTCGGCGACCGTGTCGAACACCGGAACGCGACCGTCGAGCGCCGATTGGCCCCCTTTGCCCGGCGTGACCCCAGCCACGATGGATGTGCCGTACTCCAGCATGGCGGTGGAGTGGAACTCTCCCTCGCGACCGGTGATGCCCTGGACCAGCAGGCGCGTCTCGCGGTTGACGAGGATGCTCATGCCGCCGCGCCCGCTGCCGCGACGGCCTTGGCGGCCGCGTCGTCAAGCGACTCGGCAGTAATCAGGTTCGCCTCGGCCAGAATCGGCTTCGCCTCCTCCGAGTTCGTGCCCACGATACGCACCACCATGGGCACGTCGCGGGTGAGAGCGGCTCGGGCCTCCACGATGCCGCGAGCCACCTCGTCGCCACGCGTGATGCCACCGAAGATGTTGATGAGGATGGCCTTCACGTTCGGATCGTCCAGGATGATCTTGAAGGCGGCCGTCACCTTGTCCTGCTTCGCGCCGCCGCCGATGTCGAGGAAGTTCGCCGGCTCGCCGCCGGCCAGCTTGACGAGGTCCATGGTCGTCATCGCCAATCCGGCCCCGTTGACCATGCAGCCGATGGACCCGTCGAGCTTGATGAAGCTGATGCCTGCCTCGCGTGCCGCGATCTCCGACGGCTCCTCCTCGTTGAGGTCGCGCATCGCCTCGAGGTCGGGATGGCGGGAGAGCGCCGAATCGTCGAGCACGATCTTGGCGTCCAGCGCCAGCAGCCGGCCGTCATCGGTCACCACCAGCGGGTTGACCTCGGCCAGGTCCGCATCGGACTCAATGAAGGCGGCATACAGCCCGCGCAGGACGGTCGCGAAGTCCTTGCGCAGATCAGCGGGAAGGCCCAGGACGAAGGCGACGCGCCGGACTTCGTGCTCCTGGAGGCCGATGAGCGGGTGGAGCGGCAGGCTCAGGATCGCATCGGGGTTCGTCTTTGCAGTCTCCTCGATCTCGACGCCACCTTCCGCTGACGCGATGATGGTGATCGCCTTCGAGGAGCGGTCGAGAATGAGCCCGAGGTAGTACTCGTGCGCGATGTCGGCCGCGGGAGCCACGAGCACGGTCTTGACCGTGGTGCCCTTGATGTCGAGACCGATGATCTCGCGCGCCGCCTGCTCCGCCTCATCCGGGCTGGACGCCAGCTTCACGCCGCCGGCCTTGCCGCGTCCGCCGACGAGCACCTGCGCCTTGATCACCACCGCGCCGCCGAGATCGGCCGCAGCCGCACGCGCCTCCTCGGGCGTCGTCGCTGTCTGTCCGGAGAGGAGCGGCACGCCGTGGCGTGCGAGGATCTCCTTCGACCGATATTCCTGGAGCTTCACGCGGTTCTCCTGATGCGAATCTGCGGGCCGGCGCGCTCAGTCGGGCCGAGCCGACCGCGGGCGACCGATTGTAGCGGGACCGTATCGGCGCCCGCGCGTGCCCGCTACGCTGAGCCAATGCGTGTCGTTCCCGAGCGATGAGGTTCCTCGGCGCCCTTCGACAGGTGATGGCCAATCGCTCGCTGCGGAAGCTCGAGCTCGGATGGCTGATGGCGATGGCGGCCGATGGCGCCTATCTCGTGAGCCTGTTGGTATTCGCCTACGAGGTCGGCGGCGTGCTCGCGGCCGGCCTGGTCGCAACCTTCCGATCCCTTCCGGCCGGCCTGCTGACGCCGCTGTCGAGCGCGTTCGCCGACCGCTTCTCACGCGCGCGGGTGCTGTTGGTCGTTCACCTCGGACGAGCATCCATGGTCGGAATCGTCGCCGTCGGAGCGGTGACCGGCCTCCCGCTGCCGATCGTTCTGGGAGCCGTCGTCGCCGAGGGCATTCTGCTGGGTCTCCATCGCGCGACGACGCTGTCGTTGATGCCTGCGCTCGCGCGGGCACCCGAAGAGCTCGTGGCGGGTAACGCAGTCATCAGCCTGGGTGAGGCAGTTGGTGGGATGGTGGGTCCGGTAGCGGCCGGCCTCCTGCTCATGCTGGGCGGACCGAGCCTGGGCCTCGGGGTGGCGGCGATTGCCTACGTCGCAGCCGCGAGCATGGTGCTCTCCATGGAGGTGGCGGCCGTCCGCCGTCCGGCAGCAGCGCCCGCGACCGCCTCATCGCGGCTGCGCGAGGCCTTCGCGGGCTTTCGTGCGCTGCGCAGGTATCCATCGGCCGGCCTGGTGATCGGGCTCTTCGGGGCCCAGACCCTTGTTCGCGGCGCCCTCACGGTGCTCATCGTGGCGACGGCGGTGGAGCTCCTCGGCCTTGGGCAGTCGGGCGTCGGCTACTTGACGTCGGCCATCGGGGCCGGCGGCCTCCTCGGGGCGGTGGTCGCCATCACCCTTGTCGCCGGTCGCAGCCTATCGACGCCGTTCGCGGTCTCCCTGGCCCTGTGGGGGCTGCCCATCCTTCTGCTCGGAGTCGCCCCGTTCGGTGTTGTCGCATTCGTGGCTCTGGGCGTGGTGGGTGCCGCGAATGCCGCGCTCGATGTATCGGGTTTCACCCTGCTCCAGCGGTGCGTGCCCAACGACGTTCGAGGGCGGGTCTTCGGCGCTCTGGAAGGCGTGGCGGCGCTGGGGATCGCGAGCGGAGCCGCGCTCGCCCCGCTGCTCGTCGAGATGGCGGGCATCGGGGGCGCGCTGATGATCACCGGCGCGGTGTTGCCGGTCACGGCCATCGTGACCTACCCGCTGATCCGCCGAGCCGACGCCGCCGCGGTCGTCCCGCACCGCGAGGTGGCCCTGCTGCGCCAGATCCCGATGTTCGCCCCGCTGCCACTGACCATCATCGAGCAACTGGCGCAGAGCCTCGATTCAGTCCGCTTCGACACCGGCGACCGAATCATCGAGGAGGGTGCGCCGGGCGACGCGTTCTACGTGATCGCGGATGGCACCGTGGAGATCGTTCATGACAGACGTCGCGTGGCGACACTGGGCTCCGGCGACGGGTTCGGTGAGATCGCCCTCCTAACGGATCGACCGCGGACGGCGAACGTCGTGGCCCTCGAGCCGATGGAGGGCCATCGCCTGTCCCGCGATGCCTTCCTTGAGGCCGTGACCGGTAGCTCGCACAGCGTCATAGCCGCCGACGTGCTGATGACGCGGCGCCTGGCCGAGCTGGGCCAATGAAAGGACGATCGGGCTAGACTTCACCCGGCACGCCGACGCTTTGATCGGCAGCCGTGGAGATTGACCTTGACCTACAGCGTGACCCTCATACCCGGTGACGGGATCGGGCCGGAGCTGGCGGATGCCACCCGTGGTGTCTTGGAAGCAACCGGCATCGGCTTCGATTGGGACGTCCAGGAGGCCGGGGAGGCGACGATAGCCGCCGAGGGCACGCCTTTGCCGGACCGCGTCCTCGAGTCGATCCGGCGCAACGGCGTCGCCATCAAGGGACCGATCACCACGCCCGTCGGCTCCGGTTTCCGCTCGGTGAACGTGAGCCTGCGCCAGGCGCTGGAACTGTACGCAAACGTCCGACCGGCGCGCAGCATGAAGGGAGTGGCGTCGCGCTACGAGGACATCGATCTCATCATCGTGCGCGAGAACACCGAGGACCTGTACGCCGGCATCGAGCATCGCGTCGGGCCCGATGCGGCTGAGAGCATCAAGATCATCACCCGGGCCGCATCGCAACGGATCGCGCGCTACGCGTTCGAATACGCCGTCAACAACGGTCGACGCAAGGTGACGGCGGTCCACAAGGCGAACATCATGAAGCTGTCCGACGGCCTCTTCCTCGAGAGCTGCGGCCAGGTGGCGGCCGAGTACGCCGGGCGCGTCGACTTTGAGGACCGCATCGTCGACAACATGTGCATGCAGCTCGTCCAGAAGCCGGAGCTGTATGACGTGCTCGTGCTTCCCAACCTGTACGGCGACATCGTGTCCGATCTTGCCGCGGGGCTGGTCGGGGGACTTGGGGTTGCCCCGGGCGCGAATATCGGCGAGACAGCCGCCGTCTTCGAGCCGGTCCACGGCTCCGCGCCCAAGTACGCGGGATTGAACAAGGCCAATCCGACGGCACTCATTCTCTCGGGCGCGCTCATGCTGCGCCACCTCGGAGAGACCGATGCGGCGAACGCCGTCGAATCCGCCGTTCGCGCAGTGGTGGCCGAGGGCACCACCGTCACCTACGACCTGGGCGGCTCGGCCGGCACCCGCGAGTTCGGCGAGGCGGTTGCCGCCCGCGTTTGAGCGTACGGGGCTAGAATCGGGGGGCCGCTAGTTCCGCGCCGTTCCGCGTCGGGCGGTGCCCCGTGGAGAGAAGTCACGAGTTGATCAACCTGTTCGGCTACCGGATGTCGTGGGCGCAGTTGGCCTGGTTCGGCCATCGGGCCAGCGGCCTCGGCGTGCTGCTCTTCCTGTTCCTCCACATCGTTGAGACCTCGACCATCCTGTTCGGTCCTGAGGTCTACGACTTCACCCAGACGTTCTACGCCAACCTTCCGGCCAAGATCGGTGAGGTGCTGCTCATGGCCGCGCTCGTGTACCACTCGCTCAACGGGCTGCGCGTGATCGTCATGGATTTCTGGCCGTCCACCACCATCTACTACCGCCCTCTGACCTACGGCGTCATCGCTGCCACGACCATCGCCATGGTCCCGTTGGGACTCATCATCCTCACTCCCTACCTGCCATGGGGATGAGCCGATGACCGCCAGCACAAACCGGCGACCGCGGACGATCTACAGCAACCCCTCGCGCGCCGCTCGTCCGAAGCCGGAGGCATCAGGACGCGAACGGTTCTGGTGGATCTTCATGCGGCTGTCGGGACTGGCGCTCGTCTTCCTGGCACTCGGCCACATGTTCATCATGCACGTGCTGGTGGTCCTCACCGGTGACCAGATCGACTTCGCCTTCGTCCAGAGCCGATGGGGGACGCCGTTCTGGCGCATCTACGACCTGCTGCTGCTGGTGCTCGCGTTCATGCACGGCGTGAACGGCGCGCGCATCGTGATCAGCGACTACGTGGCGCATCGGACGGCGCGCAGCCTGATCATCGGCGTCCTGTTGTTCATCAGCGCGGCGTGGCTGATCCTGGGCATTGCCATCATCGCCCTGTTCGACCCGAGCGCCTCATGACCCTCGCCGCGCGAGGCGGAGTCTCGCCGACCCGCGTGCACGAGATGGATGCCATCGTGGTCGGCGCCGGCGGTGCCGGGCTGTACGCCGCACTCGAGCTGAAGCAGGAGCTGGGGCCGACCGCCCGCATCGGCGTCATCAGCAAGCTCTATCCGTCGCGCAGCCACACTGGTGCTGCCCAGGGTGGGGTGTGTGCCGCGCTCGGCAACACCGAGGAGGACCACTGGGAGTGGCACTGGTTCGACACGGTCAAGGGCGGCGACTATCTCGTCGACCAGGACGCGGCGGAGGTCATGTGTCACGACGCGGTCGAGACGATCATCAACCTCGAGCACCTGGGTCTACCGTTCGACCGCACCGAGGACGGCCTGATCAACCAGCGCCGGTTCGGCGGGCACACGCGCAACTATGGCGAGGGGCCGGTTCGGCGCAGCTGCTTCGCCGCCGACCGCACCGGCCACGCAATTCTCCAGACCCTGTTCCAGCAGTGCATTCGCCGGGAGGTCACCTTCTTCGACGAGTACCAGGTCCTGGATCTCGCGCTGCCGGAGGGACCCGATGGGCGCGTGAGTGGCGTGATCGCCATGCAGACCGCGACCTCGGAGCTGCACGCCTTTCGCGCCAAGGCGGTCCTGTTCGCCACCGGTGGCTACGGCAAGATCTTCAAGGTCACGTCGAATGCGCACACACTGACCGGCGACGGCATGGCCATCCCGTATCGGCGCGGGCTGCCGTTGGAGGACATGGAGTTCTTCCAGTTCCACCCGACCGGCATGCACAGGCTTGGCTTCCTCCTGTCGGAGGCGATGCGTGGCGAGGGCGGGTTCCTCGTCAACGACACCGGCGAGCGCTTCATGGAGCGTTACGCGCCTACCATGAAGGACCTGGCGTCGCGTGACGTCGTGAGCCGCTCCATTTACCTCGAGATCGCGGAAGGCCGCGGGATCGGCGGCAGCGACTTCGTGCACCTCGACGTCCGTCACCTGGGCGCCGAAGTGCTCAACAAGAAGCTGCCCGATATGAGCGGATTCATCCGCACCTACTTCGGCCTCGAGCCACTGACCGATCTCGTGCCGATCCAGCCGACGGCCCACTACGCCATGGGCGGGGTGCCGACCGACGTCGACGGCCGCGTGCTGCGGGACGCCGCCGGTGCGATCGTCCCCGGCTTCTACGCCGCCGGCGAGGTGGCCTGTGTGAGCGTGCATGGCGCGAACCGCCTGGGGACGAACTCGCTGCTCGACATCCTCGTTTTCGGGCGTCGTGCCGGGAAGCGCATGGCGGCCGATCTTGCGGACCTGCCGGAGCCGGCGGCCGACGCGGAGGCGGAGGCATCGGTCCAGGCCCACGCTCGCGATCTGCTCGAAGGCACCCGGGGAGAGCGGCCGGCCGTCATCCGGGCCGAACTCCAGGAGACGATGTTCACCAAGTGCGGCGTGTACCGCACGCAGCAGCTCCTGACCGAATGTCGCGACGAGGTCGCGGCATTGCGCAAGCGGGCCAGGCACCTTCTCGTCGACGACAAGGGCAGCCGCTACAACACCGATCTCGGTGAAGCGTTCGAGCTCAATTTCCTGCTGGACTGCGCCGAGGCCACGGTGGGATCGGCCCTTGCGCGCCGCGAGAGCCGCGGTGGTCACGCGCGCGAGGACTTCCCTGAGCGCGACGACGCTGACTGGCTGAAGCACACGTTCATCACGCGCGATCCGGCCGGTGGTGACCTCTCACTAACCTACAAGCCGGTGACCATCACGAAATTCGAGCCAAAGGCGAGGACCTACTAGACCGATGATGAACGTTCAGCTGCGCATCCGCCGCTACAACCCCGAGGCTGACGATGTTCCGCACTGGGAGGAGTACGCCGTCGAGGCCGAGCCGACCGATCGCGTGCTCGACCTCCTGCACCAGGTGAAGTGGTACCAGGATGGGACGCTCACCTTCCGGCGATCGTGCGCGCACGGCGTGTGCGGCTCCGACGCGATGCTCATCAACGGGCGCAACCGGCTTGCCTGCGAGTACCTCGTCAAGGACGCCGGGACGAAGATCACGGTCGAGGCCATCCGCGGCATGGACGTCGTGAAGGACCTGCTGGTCGACATGGAGCCGTTCTGGGAATCCTTCAAGCAGACGATGCCGTTCCTGGTCAACGATGAGATTCCCGCCGATGGCAAGGAGCGCCGCCAGTCCCCGGCCGACCGCGAGCGATACGAGGACACCAGCCGATGCATCCTGTGCGCAGCGTGCACCTCGGCCTGCCCGGTGTTCTGGTCGGACCAGTCGTACGTCGGGCCGGCGGCGATCGTGAACGCGCATCGGTTCATCGTTGACTCGCGCGACACCGCCAAGCAGGAGCGGCTCGAGATCATGGCCGATCCCGATGGTGTGTGGCGCTGTCGCACGGTCTTCAACTGCGTCGAGGCCTGCCCGCGCGACATCAAGATCACTCGCGCCATCCTCGAGGTCACCGGTGAGATCGGCAAAGCAGGCATCCGATGACGGCGGGCGCGTGCGACTCCTGATCCACACGGATGGCGCCGCGCGCGGGAACCCCGGTCCGGCGGGTGCCGGAGCCATCCTGCGAGATACGGCCGACGGCTCCGTTCGCGCCGAGATTGCGCAGGGCCTGGGCCACGCCACGAACAACGTTGCCGAGTGGACGGCGGTGCGCCTGGCCCTCGAGGAGGCATTGCGCCTCGGTGCGACGCATGTTGACCTGCGCATGGACTCCGAGCTGGTGGCGCGCCAGATCACCGGCGTGTACCGCGTCAAGCACCCCGATCTCAAGCCGATTCACGCCGCCGTGATGCCGTTGCTGCGCCGCTTCACCGGTTACACCGTGGGCCACGTGCCTCGCGCGCTGAACAAGGAGGCCGATCGCCTTTCCAACGTGGCAATCGATGGCGAGGATCCAGCTGTCTCACGCTCCTAGACTGGCGCTGCTCGCGCTTCTTGTCCTCGCCGCCTGCGCCGCCGATCCGGATCCAACCGCGTCGCCGGTTCCGTCTCCGGTGAGCAGCGCCAGACCGTCGGTCAACGCTACCACGTCACCGCCCGCAGGCCCGACGCCAGCGCAGGAGGCGGGCGGCGCATACCTCGCCATCGGTGACTCGATCACATTTGGCATCGGCGTCCCCAATCCGCGAAGCAACGGGTATGTCGGACGCCTCTCGGAACGCCTGGCGCGCGGGGAGCCGCAGCTGACGGAGACGCGCGTGTTCGCCGTTCCGGGCGAGACGGCGGTCGGCTTCCTGGAGCGGCGGCTCGACGACGTCGTGACCGTCATCCATGAGCTCGGCCCCCGAGTCGAGCTGGTCACCATCGGCCTTGGAGCCAACGAGCTCCTGCGTATCCGCCGGGACCCGCTGTGTGAGGCCGATCCCTCCAGTGCCGCCTGCACGGCAGCAGTCTCAGATGCCATGACCGATGCCGCCCGCGCGGTGGATGGCGTCGTGGCCGGAGTGCAGGACGCGCTCGCGGATGCCGGTTCGGACGCGCGAATCCTGGTGCTCGCGTACTACAACCCCGACGTCCGGCCGATCGCGGCAGCCACGCTGGTCGGCGCCGACGCGATCGTGGCCTGCGATCCGGACGACGCGGCTCCGGGTCTGAACGACCGGATCGCGTGCGTCGCCGAAGATCGCGGCGTCGAGCTCGTGGACCTGTACGCGGTGTTTCTCGGTCGCGAGGAAGAGCTGACGAGCATTGGCGACGGCGACGTCCATCCGAACGCCGACGGCTACGAGGTCATTGCCGATGCGATCGCTGCGACCCTCGGGTCGGCGCCGTAGAACGGGTGTTCGAATCGGGTAGACTATCGGTCCCTGGAGGCGGCTGGACGGTCGCGGGCGCATCGGTCGAAAGGCCGCGCTCGAGGAAAGTCCGAGCTCCATACAGCAGGCTAGCGGGTAACACCCGTCCGCCGTGAGGCGAGGACCAGCGCCACAGTGACGATGTCCGCTCCTTCGAGGAACGGAAGTGAAACGGGCAAGCTCTAGCCGGAGCAAGACCGAATAGGGGAGCGCAAGGCGGCCTTCGGGCCGCAGCAGGTTGCTCGCTCAGCTCCCGGGTAGGTCGCATAGATGGATGGCCGTCCCCGATACCGATGTGAATCGGTGTCGGGACAGAACTCGGCTTACAGGCCGCCTCCAGGGACTCAGTCCTCGTCCTCGCGCCAGACCGAGCGAGCTGTGCAGGCGTTGCAGATGGGTCGAGCCTCGTCCATGGTCCCGAGCGGCAGCGGATGCTCCGAACCGCCGAGCAGGCAGTCGACCTGGACGTCGGGTGGGTCGCCGGGAACGATGCTCACATGGCGTACCGAACAGCGGCGGATCCGACCAGATCGCGGGATCGGTCGGCGCTTTCCGCCCCCCTCGATTGGGTTCAGCGCCATGTGGTTGCCTCTGTGGTGCCTCGCGTGTTCTCTCAGCGCCTCAGACTACCGGGCGTGGCTTGCGGTCAACAATGGCGCGTTCGTACCATGCCTTGACGCCCAGGGACGCGTCGCGGCTTGACCGGCTTGCGCGCTAGACTCAGGCGGTCGCGTCATGGCGGCGGCAGCACTGAGGAGGGGTTGTGTTCGGACGACGCAAGCGCGAGGAGGCGGCGGCTGCAGATGCAGCGCGCGAGGAGGATCGACGCGTCCTCTTCTCGAAGCTGGCCGAACGACCCGACCACGTCTGCCCGTTTCTCGGGCTGGCCGGGGAACGCAGCGAGTACATCGAGGGCATCAGCGATGAGCATCGATGCTTTGCCTTTGGGGACCCCGCGCCGATCTCGGCCGAGCAGCAGACACGTGTCTGCCAGGAACGCGGCTACGGCAACTGCCCCCGATATCTCCGCGGCGTGCTCGTCATACCGACCGAGGAACTCGAGGCCTTGCGCCAGCGCCGAGCCCCGCTCCCCGAACCCGTTGCACCGCCCCCCGTGGCTGACTCCGCCGGTCGACGCCGCCCGCCGGCAATCCTGCTTCTCGGGCTCCTCGTGCTGCTGCTGGCCGGAGGCGCCGGCGCGTTCCTGATGCTCGGGCAAGAACCCCCGGTGGCAGAGGCAACCCCTTCGCCGACGCCGACCGTCGCACCGACGGACGTTCCGAGCCCGGTGCCGTCACCGAGCGAGACGGCCGAGCCGAGCCCGACGCCGGAGCCGTCACCCACCATCCCGCTGAACGCCATCACCCGCGAAGAGATCGCCAACCTGCTGGCCGACTCACTTGACCTTGCACCGGCGACCGACGACTACTACACCGATGACGACGACAGCCCGTTCGAGGACGACATCAACCGGTTGGCGGAGGCCGGTCTCACCTTCGGCTGCGGCACCAACAGATTCTGCCCGGAGGCGTTCGTCACCCGCGCCCAACTGGCCGCCTTCGTGGCGCGCGCGCTGAGCCTGCCGCCCGCAACGCAGGACTACTTCACCGACGATGATGGCAACCTCCACGAGGACAACATCAACCGCATCGCCGAGGCGGGGATTACCGAGGGTTGCGCCCCCGATCTCTATTGCCCCGACGACACCGTCACCCGCGTCGAAGAAGAGCTGTCCCGCATCCTCGAGGCGTCGCCCTGACGCGACTCGGTTCCGGAGTTGCACCGGGCGACACCAAAGTCGAACAAGGGCTCGCTCACACGTCGTGTGTTGCGCCCGATGAGACAGGGGACCGTAGAGCTCCGGTTCCTTCGACTTTGGTCGCACCCGGTGCAACACGCGCCGAACCTCGGAATGTGCGACGAGGAATTGTCAAATGGCACTGGCGGTGACGCTAGCCAGCAACGAACTGGCTGATTAGCGTCGCCAGGCTCGGTCTGGGCCACATCCGTGCGCGGTGACACGGTGGCCGTGTCGTGTGACTGAACCACCACTGGCGGATCCTCCTTAGGGCACGCGTGGTGCCATCTGACAAAACCCTGGGTGACGCGTGACGACGCGGCATGCTCCGGAGGTCGGTCCAGAACCCAGCGCAGGAAAACCCTTGACGGGTTGAGTTTGCCCTGTATAGTGGCGCCCTGTGGTTCCAAATGGGGCCAAGTGGGGAGTAGTGGTGAACAACGGGCATGGAGCGAACCTCATTCCTGACCGGAGAGTTCCGGCATGCGCTGGACGACCGGGGCCGCGTGGCGGTGCCGGTCCGGTTTCGGTCGCGCATGGCGCAGGGAGCGACGCTCGCCCGCTGGCTGGATGGCTGCCTGGCGATCTTTCCGGCCGATACCTGGGAAGCCCTGGCGACCAGGATCCAGAGCCTGCCGACGACAAACGCGGCCGCGCGACAGTTCGGCCGTTTCATGAGCTCGGGGGCGGTGGAGCTGGAGCTCGATCGCCAGGGGCGCGTTCTCGTCCCGAGCTACCTGCGCGAGTACGCCGGCCTGACCGAGAGCGAGGTGGTCGTGGTTGGCGCGTTGAACCGGCTCGAGATCTGGGCTCCGACACGGTGGCAGCCGTATCGGTCGCAGATCGAGGACGAGCCGGAGGCGCTCGCCGAACATCTCGCCGACCTGGGCATCTGACGGTGCCCAGGCCATTGATGAGTCTCCGGGCCGCTCGGCCCGCCGTCCGACACACGAGGTGCAACGCCGCATGGGAGAAGGGCACCTGCCGGTCCTGGTCGACGAGGTTGTCTCCTCGCTTGCCATCGGTTCCGGCAGCTCCGTGGCGGATTGCACCGTCGGCGGTGGTGGGCACGCCGAGCGGCTCCTGGGGACCACGTCTCCGGATGGCCGCCTGCTTGGCATCGATGCCGATCGGGCGGCCATCGCGGAGGCGAAACGCGTCCTTGCGCCGTTTGGCGACCGCGTCCTCCTGCGCCAGGCCAACTTCGAGGCAATCTATGACACCGCGATGGACGCGGGTGTCGTGCCACTCGACGCGGTCCTCTTCGACCTTGGGCTCAGCAGCTATCAGCTTGCGGATGCAACCCGGGGATTCAGCTTTGCGGCCGATGCGCCGCCGGACATGAGATTCGATGAAACGCGTGGTCTTTCGGCCCTTGAGCTCATCGAGCGCTCCTCGGAGCGAGAGCTCGCCGGAATCCTCGCGACGTTTGGTGAAGAGCGCCGTGCAGGCCGCATCGCGAAGGCGATCGTGGCGGCGCGTGCGCAGGACCGGATCGTGACGGCCGCTGACCTCGCCGCGGTCGTTGCCGCGGCAGCACCGGGGCGCCCCGGCGGGGCCGATGCCGGGCGGATTCATCCCGCGACCCGCACCTTCCAGGCGCTGCGCATCGCTGTCAACCGGGAGGTCGAGGTGCTCTCTGCCGGACTGGCCGGGGCGCTCGCCTCGCTCCGTCCGGGCGGACGGATGGCCGTTATCAGCTACCACAGCATCGAGGATCGGATCGTCAAGCGGTTCATGGTGCGCGAGAGTCGCGACTGCATCGAGGATCCGCTGCCGCCGGCATGTACCTGCGGCCACCGCGCGCAGCTTCGCGCGGTCACGAAGGGTGTCATCACCGCCGGTGCCGACGAGGTCCGCGGCAACCGTCGAGCGCGCAGCGCAAAGCTGCGCGTCGCCGAGAAGCTCGCATGAGGACGCGAGCCCAGCAGGAGGGTCGAGCGATGAGCAAGGGACGTTCCCGTCACCAATCCAGCCGACGCCGGATGTACTCGGCTCGGCAGCGGGATTTGCGCGAGCGCCGCACGCACGCCGCGAGCGAAGAACAGCATTGGCTCAGCGATCAGGTGGCGGCCATTGAGATCGAGGAGAGCCTGGACTTCGAAGCACCGACGAGCTTCGGAATCTCGGCACGCCGCCGAGCGACCGCCGCCTAGATGGCCGTCATCGGCGCCCGCCCGGCCACCGGCCCCTGGTTCATTCCAGGCCGTGGACGCCCGCGTCCACGCACCCGCCCGCAGCTCACCCGTCGTGGGCGTCATCGCGGCGTGGTTCGCCGGGTCGAGTCGCGCATCGATGTGCGTCCGCTGCTGATGGCCATCGTGGTCGCCGCGGGGCTGGCTCTCTTCTACCTGAGCCAGTCGACCGGTGTCGCGGCCCGGGGATACGAAATCGATACGCTTGCCGCGACACTCGCCGAGCGCCGAGCCAGCCAACAACAGCTCATCCTGGCCATCGGCCAGGCGCGATCGCCGGCCGAGATCACGGAGCGCGCCAGGACCGAGCTGCGGCTGGTGCCGCTCGAGGATGGCGCGGTGACGTATGCGCCCTCCGTCAGTAAATCCAACGATTGACGTAGATCCCGCGACCGATGGCGGTCGCATGCACCGGAGACCCTCATGCTCGCCAGGACCGACAGTCGTGCCCGCGCACTGGTCCTCCTGATTCTCGTCGCCTTCGCCGCGTCGGCGATCGGCGCACGGTTGGTCTGGTGGCAGGTGGTGCAGCAGCCCTGGCTGGCCGAGATGGCGCTCAACCAGCTTGCGCACCACGAGGAGCTTCCGGCCGAGCGCGGTGAGATCACCGACGCGAACGGCGAGCTCCTCGCGACCTCGGTCGAGCTGCAGTCGATCTTCGCGACGCCACCCAGCGTTGACGATCCCCTCATGGCCTCGATCATCCTCGCATCGATCCTCGAAATGCCGCCCGACGAGGTGCGCGAGCGGCTCGAGAGCGAATCGCCCTGGGTCTGGTTACGTCGTCGGGTCTCGCCGGAGGTCGCTCAGCGCGTCCGAGAGCTTGACCTGCGTGGCATCGGCATGCTGCCGGAGACGAAGCGGGTCTACCCGGTCAATGGCGTGGCCAACGAAACCACGATCGCCGCCCATGTGCTCGGTTTCGTCGACGTCGACGGCCGCGGCCAATTCGGCATCGAGGGGCACGAGAACGGTCTGCTGGCGGGTTCTCCGGGCAGGGTGACAGCCCAGCGGGACGTGATCGGCCGCCAGATCGCCGACTCCGCGACCCTCCTCACCGAGCCATCGGACGGTGCTGATCTGCGCCTCACCATCGATGCCGGCGTCCAGAACCTGCTCGAGGAGCAGATCTGGGCGACCTATCGGAAGAACCGAGCCGCCGGTGCGACGGGGATGATCATGAACGCGGAGACGGGTGCCATCCTCGGCATGGCCAGCTATCCGTCGTATGACGCCAACCAGTTCGCGACGACCGAGGGCGAGCTCTTCTCCAATCCGGCGGTGGCGCGCCAATATGAGCCGGGATCGGTCATGAAGGCTTTCACCATCGCTGCGGCGCTCGACGCCGACGCGATCACGACGCGCGACACATTCGTGGACGACAACAACCTGCGCCTTCGTGGCTCCCGAATCCAAAACGCGGATCGCTACGACTTCCCGTCCGGC
>JACDHU010000123.1 GCA_013820865.1 Chloroflexota bacterium | reverse complement strand
CTGCCGATGAGCGCCACCAGCGGAGGCTCGATGACCGCCGCCAGGATCGGCTCGCCGATGAAGCCAAGCGCCAGGCTGGCCATGGTGATGCCGAGCTGGCTGGCCGCGATGTAGCGGTCGAGGCCATCCATCGCGCGTAGCACGATCCGAGCCGCTCGCGAGCCCGACTTGACCCGCCGCTCGATCCGCACGCGACGCGCCGCGATATACGCGAACTCGGTGGCGACGAACATGCCGTTCGCGAATATGAGGGCGGCGACGAGCGCGAAGCCGAAGAGGGGACCGTCCATTTGGCCGCATAGCCTAGCGAGTTGGGGCCATCGAGTACGATGCGCCGGTGTTCGAGCTGCGTCGCGACCCGGTCACCGGATGGTGGTCCGCCATCGTCGCCGACCGGGCCTTCGAGCGTGCCGCGTTCGAGATCCAGGCGCAGCCGGTGGAGGGCAGCCACTGTCGCCACTGCGATGACGCGTCCGACAACGAGCCACCCCACCTCGTCCGGCGAGTGGCGCTGAGGTCTCATGCCTTCCACCGAATCGACTCGACCAAGGCGCAGGCGGCCCAGCTTTCGCTGAGTGAGGTCGAGCGCGCCACCGGCTCTTGGGAGATCCTCGTCGGCCCGCGCGACCACCACGAGAGGCTCGCGGAGGCCGCGCCACAGTTGGCCGGCGCCCTGCTCCGGGGTGCGCGAGATGCCATGCGCGCCCTTGCCGCCGAGCCACGCGAGACCGATGCCGACGGCAAGCCGGAACCGCTCTACATCCAGGTCGTCCAGAGCCACGGCATGCAGGCCGGCTCACGCAGTTCGCACCTCAACGTGGAGCTGTATGCCATCCCGCAGGTCCCGCATTGGGTCGCGGAGGAGATCGGCGGCGGAGCGCGGCGGGTGATCAAGACGCGCCGTTGCGTCTGGTGCGCCCTGGCCGAAGCCGAGGAGGAGAACGGCGAGCGCCTCGTCTTTGCGGACCACCACGCGATCGTCTTCGCCCCCGCCGCCAGCCGATCGGCGTTCGAGATGATGGTCGTGCCTCGCGCCCACGCCGCCGACTTCACCACGCTCGACGACGACGCCATCACGGATGCGACCGCGACGCTCCAGCGCGCGCTCCATGCTCTCGATGCGCTGGGGGACCCGCCGTACAACCTGTTCCTGCACACGGCGCCCGCCGGCGAGCGGCTCGACCAGACCTTCCACTGGCATTGGGAGATTCATCCGCGCCTGCGCGTCATCGCCGGACTTGAGCGCGCGACCGCCCTGGCGGTGAACCCAGCGGCCCCCGAATACGCGGCGGAAGTGCTGCGTCAGCACCTGCATCGGTAACAGATGCGACACGCCGTGCGTCACAGGCCAACCAATGGGCGGCAAAGTATGCGGAGGATGAGGTGCAGTCGATGTCGATGCCCGGCCCGATTCCGTGGGAAGCCCCCACGATGAGTCGCCGCGCCACCGACGCGCACGAGGCCGAGTTCGCCCGTCTCTTCGAGGAGTTCAGTGCCCCCATCTTCAACTACGTCCTGCGCATGGTCGCCGATGCGGACCGTGCGGCCGACATAACGCAGGACACGTTCATCAAGGCCTACCGCAAGCTCGACACCGTGACCGAAGCCACATCCACGCGATCGTGGCTGTATCGGATTGCCACGAACACCGCCATCGACGATATGCGTCGCCGGCGCATGGTGAGGCCGATGGGCGACGATCAGCCCGCCTTCGCCAATCGGCCCGACCCGCGCCCGGGACCCGAGGCGCAGGTCATGGCGGCCACCCTCGATGAGCGCGTGCAACGCGCACTTCTGTCACTCCGGCCGAATCACCGGCAGTGCCTGTTGTTGAGTGACCTCGAGGATATGAGCGCGCAGCAGATCGGCGACGTGATGGAACTCTCGTATGCCGCGGTTCGGACATTGCTGTGCCGAGCCCGCGGCGAGATGCGGCGCGCCTTGGCCGCCGAAGGATTCGCACGATGACCATGAATCGCGACCGTCACGAACCGTTTGAGGAGCTCGTCAGCGCATCGCTGAACGACGACCTCAGCGTCGATGAGCGACGCCGCCTGGATGCCCACCTCGACACCTGCGAGACCTGCCGCGGAACGCTGGCCGCGTTCGGCGACCAGCGCCGAATCATGGCCGGACTGCGCCACGTCGGTCCTCCGCGGGATCTCGGTGCGCGCGTGCGAACCGGGATCGAAGCTGGATCCTTTGCCAACCTGCCGTGGTGGCGCCGGCCGGCGACCATCTTTGCCGGTGTCGGTGGCGGCCTCGCCGCGATCGCGGGAGCGCTGCTCGCCCTCGTCCTCCTCAACGGCACCCCCGACGATCCCCAGATCGGCGGACCATCGGCCACGCCGACCTTCTCGGTCGCCGCCAGCGCAACGCCGGCCGTCACCCCGCCGCCGGCCACGATGGCGCCTTCCCAGGCAGCCGCGTCAACCACTCCGTCTGCGTCTGCGTCTGCATCGGCATCTGCATCGGCCGAACCTGCCCCGACGGCCACGCCGAGCCAGGCATCTCCGGAGCCCGATGTGTTCCTCGCGCTGACCGGCCCGTTCGACAACCTGGCCCTCACCTTGCGCCACGGCCCCACCACCGAGACCATCGCCGAAATCGACACTCCCTCCGGTCCGCCGATCGCCGCCGAGCTCTCGCCCGATGGCCAATGGCTGGCCTACATCACGCGTCTGGGCGAATCAGGCCTCAACGAGGTCAGTGTGACTCGAATACCGCAGGATCGCGGCGACTCAGGAGAGACGATCGTGCTTGGCCGGAGCGTCGCGGGCAGCCCGTTCCTCGAGCGTCTCGCCTGGTCAGCCGACAGCCGCTATCTGGCCTACACGCTCGCCGACATCGACGGTGGGACCGGGACCGACGCCTGGATCTTCGACTCGGCCAATAGCGAATTTCGCCAACTGTCCGACACCGGGAATGCCTACGCCGGCAGCTGGATCCCCGATGGTGACGGCGTCACCACCAGGCTGTGGGTCAGCCTTGCCGGTGATGCCCCCACCAGCTATGTCATCGCGATTCGAGACGATGCACCGCTGGGCCCAGCCGATCCGGCGGAGATCGGCGCGCCGCGAGCCGATGGCGTCTTCCAGCCGCTGCTCAGCCCAAACGGCTCGCTGGCCATCTACTGGAACGGTCGCATGGAACGCGTCGGCGACGAATGGCTGTTCATCGAGGGCGGGGCGCCGTACCTGGCTGAACTCGATGACGAGTTCGCGTTCGCCGACGAGCGCCCGTTGTTCAGCGACCTGACCATAGGGCGCGACGCGTTCACCTCGGCCGGCATCACGTGGAGCGCCGACGGCGACGCCTACGCGGTCTGGAAGACCCGATGGACCGGCATCTCGCAGGGCAGCGACGACATTGAGTATCCCGATGAGCGACGCGTCTACTTCGGCCATGCCTCCGACGCACGCGGCCTGACGCAGACCCACGCCATCGATGAGGCCGATATCCCGGATGAGTCGAGTGTTGTGGACGTGAAGGCCTCCCCCACCGGACGCCACCTGCTCGTCACCGCTCAGCGCCCGATCGGCGGAATCATGGAGGCACCGCGAGCGGACCTCCTGTTCATCGAGCGCAACACCGGCACCACGCCCGACGAAGTCTTCTTCCTCGGATCCGCCGATCGCGGCTGGTTCGGTCCGGCCGCCTTCGACGCCCTCCCGGATCCCGAGGATCCCTGAGCCGGCGTTTGAACCGGAGCAGCAGCCGATTGATCGCTGAGCGCAAACGCTGCGCCGGACCGCGGCCAGACACCAAGAGCGTCGGGTATCCTCTGCGGCGAGCCCTTTAACGCGGTCCGGCGAGGCCGCCAAGGAGAGATCGTGAGCGAACGCCGTATCCTCGGCGCCGATGAAATGCGCCGCGCCCTGACCCGCATCGGTCATGAGATCGTCGAGCGCAATGGCGGAATGGACAAGCTCGTCCTGGTTGGCATCCGCAGTCGCGGCGTCCCCATTGCGCGGCGCCTGGCCGCGCTGATCGAGCAGCACGAGGGCGCATTGGTCCCGGTCGGCTCGCTCGACATCACGTATTACCGCGACGACCTGACGCGGGTGGCGCATGCGCCGATCGTCCAGCGTTCCGACCTGGAGGCGGAGGTCAGCGGCCGCACGGTCGTGCTGGTGGACGACGTCCTGTACACCGGACGCACCGTCCGGGCCGCCCTCGACGCCCTGACCGATCATGGGCGCCCACGCGCCGTCCGGCTTGCAGCGCTCGTGGACCGCGGACATCGCGAACTACCGATCCGTCCGGACTTCGTCGGCAAGAACCTCCCGACCAACAGCACCGAGATTGTGCACGTCCGCCTGACCGAGACCGATGAGATCGACGAAGTCGTGATCGAGCAGCCCGAGGACGCCGCGTGACCGTCGAAGCGCCGTCCCGGACCTGGTCGCAACGACACCTGTTGGACGTCGACGGGCTATCCCGTGCCAAGATTGAGAGAATCCTGGACCTGGCGGTCGAGATGCGCGAGGCTCGTGCGAGCCGAGAGTATCGGTCATTGCTGGAAACCGAGACGGTCGGGCTGGCCTTCTATGAGCCTTCCACCCGGACCCGCGTCAGCTTCGAGCTGGCCGCGAAGGCGCTCGGCGCGACCACGGTCGACCTGCACCTCGCCGGGAGCAGCGTCCTGAAGGGCGAATCGCTGGTGGACACGCTGCGCACGCTGGAGCGGACCGGCGTGACCATGCTCGTGCTGCGTCACGGTGCCGCGGGAGCTCCTCACCTTGCCGTGCGGACGACCGGCATGCATGTGCTCAACGCTGGCGACGGCACTCATGCCCATCCAACGCAGGCCCTCCTCGACGCGCTCACCCTGCGCGATGCGCTCGGATCGTTGGACGGTCGCACGGTCGCGATCGTCGGCGACGTTGCGCACTCACGCGTCGCGCGCTCCAACCTGCATGCGCTACGCACTCTCGGTGCACTGGTTCGCGTGGCCGGACCCACTCCATGGGTCAACGAATTCGACGGCTGGCCGGATGTCGAGGTCGCCCCGTCCCTGGCCGAAGCCCTTGACGGGGCCGATGCCGTCATGACTCTCCGTGTCCAGACCGAACGAGCAACAAAAGACGCGGTCTCGCTCGACGACTACGTCCGGGACTGGCGGCTCGACGATTCGCGCATGTCCCTCGCCAACCCCGAAGCGTTCATCCTCCATCCCGGACCCACCAACGAGGGCGTCGAGCTGACCGCGGCACTGGCCAACGGTCCGCGGACCCTCATCGGCCGCCAAGTGGAGAATGGCGTTCCGGTTCGCATGGCGGTCATGGCGCTTCTTACCGGCGCGGCATGAGCCCAGGGGTCTTCGGGCGCCTGACCGATGCGCCGGCCACCCTTCTGCTGGCCGGCGTTCGGGTGATCGACCCGGCTGAAGGCACCGATGCCATCCGCGATCTCGCGATCCACGAGGGACGCTTCGTCGATCACGCACCGGCGGACGCCGAGCGAGTGGATGGACACCGGCTCATTGCCGCACCCGGCTTCTGCGACCTGCACGTGCACCTGCGCGATCCCGGCGATCCTGCGACCGAGACGATCGAATCCGGCGCGCGGGCGGCCGCGAAGGGCGGATTCACCACCATATGCGCCATGCCCAACACCGATCCGCCGCTCGACCGACCCGAGCTGATTGCGGCGCTGCGGGAGCGGGCCGCGGAGACTGCCTGCCGAATCCGGGCCATCGGCGCCGCGACGCTCGAACGTCGCGGGGAGCGTGTGGCCGACCACGGCGGCATGATCGGGGCGGGCGCCATCGGCTTCTCCGATGACGGCAGCGCAATCCCGACCGATGATCTCGCACGGTTCATCCTCGCCGTGCTGGCGAACTTGTCCGTGCCACTGATCGAGCATGCCGAGGATGCTGCCCTCGCCGGAGCAAGTGTGATGCGCGTGGGACCGAACGCATCACGCCTTGGCCTCGTCGGTTGGCC
>JACDHU010000122.1 GCA_013820865.1 Chloroflexota bacterium | reverse complement strand
GTGATGGCATGCGTGGTCCAGTCGCCATCGGCCTCGACGGCGGCCATGAAGTCATCGGTGACGCGGACGGAGTTATTGGAGTTCTGGAAGAAGACCGATGCGTACGCCTCGCCGCCGTTGAAGTTGCCGTCGTAGCCAGCATCGATCAGTGCCCAGGCCTTCTGCTCCTCCTTGAGCTTGCAGTCGATGAACTCTTCGATGTCGGGGTGGCCGGCATTGAGGATGACCATCTTCGCGGCTCTGCGGGTCTTGCCACCGGACTTGATCACGCCGGCGAAGGCGTCAAAGCCCTTCATGAAGCTGACCGGACCGCTCGCCTCGCCGCCGCCCTTGAGAGTCTCCTTGGAGCTGCGAATGGTGCTCAGGTTGGAGCCGGCGCCTGAGCCGAACTTGAAGAGCATGCCCTCGGTCTTGGCCAGGCCCAGGATGGACTCCATGGTGTCGTCGACGGAGTTGATGAAGCAGGCGCTGCACTGGGGATGCGCATCGATGCCCACGTTGAACCAGACGGGGCTGTTGAATGCGGCGCGCTGCTTGAGGAGGATGTCCTTGAGCTCGTTGCGGAAGGCATCGGCGTCTTCATCGGTCGCGAAGTAGGCGTCCTTGATGCCCCAGTCCGCGATGGTGTCCGCCACGCGGTCGATCATCTGCTTGGCGGAGCGCTCCCGCTCCGGCGTGTTGAGGTGGCCGCGGAAGTACTTGGATGCCACCACCTGCGTCGCCAGCTGCGACCAGGCCTTGGGGATCTCGAGGTCCTTCTGCTCGAACACCGCCTTGCCATGCTCGTTGGTGATGATCGCTTCCCGCGTGTCCCACTCCACGGTGTCGTATGGGTGGACATCCGGGCGGGTGAACCTTCGTTCGATGGTGAGGCCCGTCCAGGTCGGGTTCTGCCCCGCGGTGAGCTGCTCGTACCCCGTCGGCTTCGCCTTTGCCCCATTCCCGTTCTTGTGACCGTTGGCAGCGTGGCCGTTGGTCGTACCGTTCGCGGGCTTCGTCGGGGTGGCGGTTCGAGCCATGGTGGATGCGTCCCTCTGCGATGCTCGTGGCCGATGGAGAGGCGCGCGGATGGTCTCTTCCGCGGCGGCTGCTCAGGTCCCTCCGACCGGTCCGGCGCCTTGCTGTGCGCCGTGTTTCAAGGACGATCACTGTAATACGCCCCCACAGTCGAGTCAAGCCCCAAACCACAATATCTGGTAGGGAGTTTGGGTCGTGCACCACAAGATGCGGTGGTACGCCCTGTCAGGCGTGGGACGAGTGTGTAGTCGATGTGGACAGGTGCCGCTGCGCTGTGGAGGACCTGTGGATGGGCGTTGGGACCGGTTGATGGTGGCGCGCTTCTGTGTTGGCGCCTGTTGGCTGCCTGTAGCCCGCCAGTTGGCTGCCAGTTGCACCGGGCGACACTAAAACCGAACGAACCCAAGCTCACACGGCGTGGGTTGCACCGGATGACACAGGGGACGGTGGAGCGGCGGCTCCTTCGCCTTTGGTCGCACCGGGTGCAACAGGGCGGCCGAGTGGAGCGGCGCGCTCATCCCGGGCGCGTGGGTCGCACCGGGTGCAACCGCCGAGGACGGGGCCGGCGCTGGCTTGCTGCCCGGCGGGCGTATCGGCCAAGAAGTGATGTGGAAAGCGGCGCGGGCAGAGCGTCTTACGGACTGCCCCGGTCAGAGATGAGCTGCGCGGAGAGTGACGCGGACTCGGACGCGGGTGCGGGCAGGGCCGCGGCGAGAGCGGCGTCCAGGCGTTCGAGCCAGACGCGTGCCCCCAGCCGGGTCAACGTTTCGCGGGCCGTGTCCGCCATGGCGCGCAGCTCAGGCCGGTCTGAGAGAAGGATCAGTGCTTCCGTGGTCGTGACGGCGGCTACAAATCGTTGCCCCAGCCCCTCGAAGACATTGATGGCGGCGCGGTGCTCGGTGGCGGCCTCCGCCCTACGCCCGTCGAGCCCCATCACCGCGGCGTTGGCATGTCGCTGGTCGGCGAGCGACCAGGCACCGGTCGCCAGTAGATCGCTCAAGCGTCGCGCGGAGTCGCGGATGCGCTCGGGATCACCCTGGACGACGGCGGCGCGGAGGGCGACCCGGGCGGGAATCTCGGGGTTCTGCGAGTCGAGCGCGAGCGCCTCCATGGCGAGCCGGTACGCGCTATCCGGATCACCGGCACACAAAGCCCCGTGGGCCCGCGCCATCAGCGCCGAGAACACCATGTCGGGATCGGGCCTGCCGTTCGCGATCTCGACAAGCTCCGCGACAATCTCGTCGATCCGCTCACCGCGCTCACCGCGCAGGAATGACAGGAAGATCAACGTTCGCACTCGATCCAACGGCATGGTCGCCCGCTCGAGCACCTCATCGAGTGCCGCTATGATCTCGTCCCAGCCATCTCCGGAGTTCATTGCCCAGTTGGCGAGGTTGCCGAGAAGCCATGTGTACATGCTGCGGTCGCCGATGTCGCGGGCCACATCCGCGGCCTCCCGCATGAGCTCGTTGGCTCGCACAGGGTCGTCGTCGCCGATGACGGTGGCGTAGTTATTGCGCGCGCGCAGCTCGAAGGCGCGGTCGCCGAGCCCCATGCCGAGCTCGAGCGCCGCAGCATGGAGGGCGATGGACTCGCGACGCCGACCGAGCTGGCCCAGCGCCGCGCCCTTGTTCACGAGCGCCTCGGCGATGATGTCGATCCGGTTCCGCCGCTCGGCGATCACCAGCGCGCGGTCGGCGGT
This sequence comes from Chloroflexota bacterium, assembly GCA_013820865.1. Classification (GTDB taxonomy): domain Bacteria; phylum Chloroflexota; class Limnocylindria; order QHBO01; family QHBO01; genus JACDBZ01. The sequence goes on along the minus strand of JACDHU010000122.1, from coordinate 3,249 downwards.
CTCCACTGCCTGCTCCCGATGACCGCTCCGCATGTGAGCCCGCGCCAGGTTCGCCATGGCGAGGGCCAGTGTGTCCGGGTCGTCGAGCGTCTCGGCCGTCGGGACGACCCCCTCCAGGACGTCGATCGCGCGCACGATCTCGGCGGCGTCGATCAGGATGCGGCCCAGTCGCACGGTTGCCGCCGTTTCTGCCTCCGTGTCCCCGATCTCACGGTAGGCCATCACCGCGGCATGCGCGTAGCGCTCGGCATCGGAAACTGAGGCCGCGGCGGCGGCGATCGCGGCCCGATCGAGCAGCGGGGCACGGTCGCTGGGGGCAGTCGTGATCTCGAGCGCCTGCTCGAGGTGGCGGATCGCCTGCTCGGGCGCACCGAGCGACGCGGCGCGCTGCGCCGCTGCCGAAAGCGCGAGGCGAGCCTGCGCGGCGAGCGCATCGGCCTCTGCGCCCTCCTCGGATGCCTGTCTAGCTGCCAAGTAGTGCGAAGAGAGCACGCCGGCCAGCTCCTCGTCGCCGATGGCCTCGTAGTGGCGCGCGACCGCGAGGTGACGGCTTCGCCGGTCGCGGCGGGCCAGGGTGCCGTAGGCCACCTCGCGGATGAGCGATTGGACGAACCGGAACTGCCCACGCTCGGGCGAACGGGGGTCCGTCTCCACATCGAGCAGCTCGCGTCGCACCATATCCCGCAGGCGCGGCTCGAGTGCGGCGACATCGGTGCCGCTGATGGCGGCCAGGGATTCGGCGCTGAATACCTGGCCAAGAACCGATGCGTCCTGGAGCAGACCCCGATCGGCCACTTCGAGGGCATCGAGTCGCGAGGCGATCAACGACCGGAGCGAGTCCGGCACGCGTAGCTGCGAGAGGTCGCCGACGACTGCGTAGGCCTCGCCTTCGCGCTCAATCAGGCCATCGGCAAGCAGGCCACGCACCATCTCGACGGCGTACAGCGGAATGCCCTCGGCGCGACCGACGATCGCGGCCAGCGCATCGGCGGGGAGGCCGGGCACGAGGCCCTCGAGAAGCTGGCGCACGGCCTCATCGGTCAGTGGCTCGAGCGCCAGCGCAGTGAGGTGACGGCGGCCGGAGCCCCAGTCGGGGCGGGTGTCGAACAGCTCGGGGCGCGCCAGGGTGAGCACCATGATGGGCAGTCCGCGCGACCAGTCGAGCAGATGGTCGATGAAGTCGAGCATGCCGCTATCGGCCCATTGGAGATCCTCGAAGGCCAGGACGGTCGTTCCCTTCTCCGCGATCCGCTCGAAGAAGAGGCGCCAGGCCGGGAAGAGCGTGTCGCGACCACCGGCAGGAGCCTCCTCTACCCCGAGAAGCGTGAGCAGCGCCGGACCGATGCGCTCGCGTTCGCTCGCGTCTGGCACATGCTCCTCCAGCGTCGCGTCGATCCGTTGGCGGGTGGTGGCCTCGTCGTCGTCCTCGGTGAGATGTGCGCGACGGCGGACCATCTCGCCCAGCGCCCAGAACGCGATGCCCTCCCCGTACGACGGCGAACGGCCGCGGTGCCAGTAGATGTCCTCGCTCACGCCGTCGATGTACTTTTCCAGCTCCCACACCAGCCGGCTCTTGCCGATGCCGCCCGGCCCGGTGATCGACACGAGGCGCGGACGGCGCTCGCGACCGACGGCGTGCAACACGTCCTTGAGCTGGCGCAGCTCCTCGTCGCGCCCGACGAAGGGCGGCTCCAGGCCGTCCGCCCGACCCTGGCCGCCGCGCTGGGCGACGACGCGGAGCGCACGCCATGCCGGAACGGGGCTCGTCTTGCCCTTGAGCGACTGGTCGCCCAGCGGCTCGAAGACGATCGCGCGCTCGGCGGCGCGCCTCGTTGTCTCACCGACGAGCACGGTCCCCGCCTCGGCAACGCCCTGGAGGCGTGCGGCGGTGTTCACAAGGTCGCCGGCGACCATGCCCTGGTTCGTGGCGCCGAGTGTCACGGCCACCTCGCCGGTCAGGACGCCACTGCGGGCCTGGAGTCCGGGATGCAGCGCGGCCACCGCGTCGACCAGCACGAGGGCGGCGCGAACCGCGCGCTCGGCATCGTCCTCGTGGGCTATGGGTGTACCCCAGACCGCCATGACGGCATCGCCGATGAACTTCTCCACGGTGCCTCCATGGAGCTGGACGATCTCGGTGGCGGTGTCGAAATAGCGCGACAGCAGCTCGCGGACCGCCTCGGGATCACGGTCCTCGGCGATGGTCGTGAAGCCGACGAGGTCGGTGAACAGGACGCTGACGAGGCGCCGCTCCGCCGTCGCGGCGGGAGCTGCCTGCGGCGTTGCAGCACCGAGGGTCGCGCCGCAGCTCGCGCAGAAACGCGCGTCGGAGCGATTCAGCGCGCCACACGCCGGGCAGATCGCCTCCAGCGGCGCGCCGCAGTTGTCGCAGAATCTGCTCGCCGCCCGGTTCTCGGTTCCGCACGCTGCGCAGGGCACGCCTTATCCTCCGTGGGATTGAGCCGAGCGTACCCGATGCTGGCAAGGCCGGAATCGCTCTCGTACCCGGTTGCGGGTTGCACCGGGCGACACCAATGCCGAACGAACGCGGGCTCAGACGTCCTGGGTTGCACCGGGTGACACAGGGGACGGTGGAGCGGCGGCTCCTTCGCCTTTGGTCGCACCGGGTGCAACCGCAGCCCGTAACGGAGGCCTCAGGTGGAGTCGGGCTCCGGGGCGTCCAGCTCCGAGGTATCCGGGGCGGATGACCAGGCGCGGACCGCGAGGAACGCGAGAGCCACGAGAAGCGTCACGCCCATGACCGGTGCGCCGATGCGCTTGATCTCGGCCGTGTCAACGATCAGGCCGATGACGAACACCACCAGCCCCAGGTTCACGCCCAGGAACACAACGTGGCCGATCCACGCCGCAGCACCGCGCAGCACCAGCACGCTCAGCAGTCCGAGGATGATGTTCGTGATGACGCCGATGTAGACCGCGTGGTCGCTGGCGATGAGCACATTGAACGGCAGCTCATCGGGGTCACCAGCCGAGATGAAGGTGAAGACGAGATACATGAACAACAGCAGGGCGACGACCGCCCACAGCGAGGCGGCGCCGAAGTGGCGCATCGGATCAGACGCCGTCCAGTCTCGGCGCAGTGCGCGGGGCATGATGCGAACGACGAAGAGGACGACGGCCACGAGCTGCGTCAGGAGGTAGATGCCGCCGGCCGCCTGCTCGAACCCGAGCATGAGGCCGAGCGAGATGATCAATCCACCGATGAACAGGGCGCCCAGCTGGACCAGA
>JACDHU010000121.1 GCA_013820865.1 Chloroflexota bacterium | reverse complement strand
GCATCCGATTCGGCGACGTGGAGCGCAGTGTGGCGCTTGACGAGCTGCCTCCGCCCGATGGTTCGGCCGTGAGGCATGGCGATCTCGTCCATGTCGATGTCGACGGCCAGTCGCTCGAGTTTTCGCTCGCGCCGCCTCCCACGATCGAGGACGCGGTCCGACACGTCGCCGCTGGCGCCGAAGGCACCGCGATTCTGACCGCGCCGATGCCGGGCCGCGTCATCGCGGTTCGGGTTGCCGAAGGCGCATCGGTCACTGCGCACCAGGCCGTGATCGTGATCGAGGCGATGAAGATGGAGCATGCGGTCGTCGCACCGATGGACGGCACGCTCATCGGCCTGACGGTGAAGGAAGGCCAGCAGGTGCAGCGCGGAGACCAGCTCGCATCGGTCCGGGCGGACGTGTCATGACGACGCATGACGTGCGCATCTACGAGGTCGGGCCGCGCGACGGGCTCCAGAACGAAAAGTCACCGATTTCGACCGATGCCAAGCTGCGCTTCCTGTCGCTTCTCGCCGATGCCGGCCTGCGCGAGATCGAGGCCACCAGCTTTGTGGCGCCCAGGGCCATCCCGCAGCTGGCCGATGCGGACGACCTCATGGCACAGCTGGAACGGCGGCCGGGCGTGCGCTACCCGGTGCTGGTTCCGAATGCTCGCGGCATGGAGCGCGCGGAGGCTGCCGGAGCCGATGCGGTCTGCGTTTTCACGGCTGCTTCCGAGGCGTTCACGAAGGCGAACATCAACATGACGATCTCGGAATCCATCGACGCGTTCCGGCCGGTGGTAGCCCGCGCCCGTGAGCGCGGGTGGTGGACGCGCGGCTACGTGAGCACTGCCTTCGGCTGTCCCTACCAGGGCGATGTGGGCGAGGCCGCCGTCGTGGGCGTCGCCCAACAGCTCCTGGAGCTGGGCGTCGACGAGCTGAGCATCGGCGACACCATCGGCGTGGCCGGTCCGGCGGACGTGCGACGCGTGATCGGCGCACTCGGCAAGGCAGGCATTGGCGCGGACCGGCTGGCCATGCACTTTCACGACACGCGGGGCACAGCACTGGCGAACGTGAGCGCCGCGCTCGATCTGGGTATCCGATGCTTCGACGCTTCGACAGGCGGGACGGGCGGCTGTCCGTACGCGCCGGGCGCCGCGGGCAACCTGGCCACCGAGGACCTCGTCTATCTGCTTGACCGCGAGGGGCTGAGCCATGGGGTCGACCTCGACGCACTGTTGGTCGCGGCGCAGCACGTGAGCGCGACGCTCGGGCGGCCGCTGACGACGAAGGTGGGCCAGGCGGGCGGCTGGCGCGTACCATAGCGGCCGATGGACGCCGACGCCCCCCAGCCTGAGCCGCGCCCGTTGATCCTGGACGTCGACACCGGGATCGACGACATGATCGCCCTGCTCATCGCAGCAACCAGCCCCGAGCTCAACCTGCGCGGAGTGACGTGCGTCGCGGGCAACGTCGAGATCCACCACGTGGCCCGCAACACCGGCAAGATCCTGCGCATGGTCGGACGCGGCGACGTCCCGGTCAGCATCGGAGCCGCGCGGCCGCTCCAGCGTCGCCTGCGGACGGCGCCCGATACGCACGGTCCCACCGGCACCGGCTACGTGGAGCTGCGGGGCGAGGATCGACAGCTCGGGACGACCGAGTACACCGCCATCCCGGCCAGCCGCTACCTGGGCGCGCACATCAACCGCCATCCCGGCGAGATGTCGGTGGTGTCGCTCGGGCCCCTCACCAATCTCGCGGCGGCCAGCCAGAACGGCGTTGACCTGGCGGGGGCCACGCGCGACGTCATCTGGATGGGAGGAACGCTGGAAGAACGAGGCAATACGACCGAGACGGGCGAATGGAACGCCTGCGTCGACCCGGAGGCAGCCGAGATCTGCCTGCGAGCCGGCGCGATTCATCATCTCTTCCCGCTCGACGCGACGCAGGACATCATCTTCAGCATGGAAGACTTTGGTGCGTTGCCCGACACGCACCTTGCTGGCATCGTGCGCGACGCGCTGCGCTTCTACGTCGGGTTCCATCAACAGGCCGATGGGATCGACGGCGCCTACCTGCACGACCCGGTCGTAGTCATCGCCTCGCTCCTGCGGCCCGACCTCGTGACCGAGACGGTGAGCGAGACGCTGGCCTGCGACACGAGCTCGGACCCGCACCTGGCGGGTAGCCTGTATCGGGCCGAGAACGATGACCGGCCCGCGGTCAACGTCGCGACCGCCATCGACGCCGAGGGGATGCGGGCCGAGCTGATTGCGCGCCTGGTGCGCGCGGTTAGCGCACCAGGCAGCTGAACACGGAGGAGGGTCGAGCCATGGTCATTCGCTGGATCGTCGCGCTGGTGGCGTTCCTCATCGTCGTATTCGTCGGCATTGCCGGATTCGGGAACTTCGAGACCGGCGTCGATCCGGACAACTTCTTCGACGCGGAGGGCGCGAACTCATTTGCCCTCATCGGCGCAATCGCGCTGGTGGTCGCGTTCGTCGCCTACGCCGCCACCGAATATGCGCAGACCCGCGCGTTCACGTCGATCAGCTCGCAGTTCGACACACGCACGATCGTGCTCATGCCGATCGCCATCGCCATCAACATCATCCTGGGTGCAACCGTAGCGAACGCGCTGAAGATCCCGGTCTATCTCGACAGCATCGGCACCATCCTGGTCGGCGCGCTGGCCGGCCCGATCCCGGGCGCCCTGACCGGCCTCCTCTCCAACCTGCTCTGGACCTACGTCCTGCCGCCGCCCTTCCAGAACGGGCCGGCGGCAGCCTTCGCGATCGTTGCGGCCATCATCGGTCTTCTTGCCGGCTTCGTTGGCCGTATGGGCTGGCTGCGACCGCGGCCGAATCGCCCGATCGGACAGCTCGGCGTCGGCGCCGTCCTCTCGGTCGGCGTCATCGGTGCCATGGCCTGGCTGGCGTACCTGGGATGGACCTCGCCGGCGTTCAGCGGCGAGGTGAACTTCAACGTCGAGGGCTCGGACGCCATCTTCACCGTCCTCGGCTGGCTCGTGATGCTGCTCGTGGCCGGCACGATCGTGGGCCTACTGGCCGTCCTCTTCATCCGCCGCGACCTGACCGCCGCCTACGTCGTGGTGGCCGGGCTCGGGACCGGGATCATCGCCGCGCTCATCAGTGCCCCGATCAGCGCCAACGTGTTCAGTGGCGTCACCGGCGGCGGCACCGACTTCCTGGTCGCCGCGTTGCGCCAGGCAGGAGCCGACATCGGGGCAGCCACCCTGGGCCAGGGTCTGATCAGCGATCCGATCGACAAGATCACGACCTTCTTTGTCGTCTACCTGATCCTGTCGGCCATGGCCAGGCGGACGAAGGCGCGCTTCCCACAGGGGGAACGGCTGATCGACGCGAATGAGCCGTCAGCCGATGAGGAGGGTGAGTGGCGGGGCGCGAGCGCCTGACCAACCCACCGCTGATGAACCGGGGCGTTCCGAAGATCGTCGGACGCCCCGGACCAACCGCGTATCACCGACTGAACCCTCTCACCAAGGCCACCCTCGCCACCATCACAGCGGTCGCGGCCGTGGTGCTCGGGGGACTCGTCGGCCCGGTGGTGCTCGTGCTCGTCGCCGTCATCGGCCCGGCGACAGTGGCCGGCGTGCTCCTGCGGCTCATCCGGACCGCCCTCCTGCTCTCGCTGCCGATCGCGATCTCGGCGTTTCTCGTCAATCTCTTCTTCTTCCCCGGCGGCGAGCAGGTGCTCCTGCGAATCGGACCGATCACGGCAACCGCCGAGGGGCTCGCCTTCGCGCTCGAGATCCTGGCCCGCATCGTTGCGATCAGCGGCGCCGTGACCCTGTTCTACCTGACCACGCCGCCAGCGGACCTCGTGGTCGACCTCGAGCGTCGCGGCGTGAGTCCGCGCATCGGGTTCGTGGCGAACGCATCGGTCCAAACCGTGCCGGCCATGGTCGAGCGAGCCATGCAGATAACGGCCGCTCAAAGGGCGCGTGGGCTCGATACCGAGGGTTCCCTCTGGCGGCGCGTGCGTGGCATCGTCCCGATCGTTGGCCCGGTGATCCTGGGCTCGATCGCCGAGGTCGAGGAGCGCACCATGGCGCTCGAGGCGCGCGGCTTCGCCCGACCCGGCCGCCGAACCCTGCTCTGGTCGCCGCCGGATTCCGTGTTCCAATCCGCGCTTCGGTGGGGGCTGCTCGTCGCGCTGTTGGCGCTGATCGTCGCGCGAGTGACGGGAGTCTGGGCATGACCCTGACCCTGCAGGCCGTCGGGTACCGGTACGCCGGCGCCGATCAACCGTCGCTGCTGGAAATAGATCTCGAGCTGCGTGATGGCGAAGTGGTCGGAGTGGCTGGTGCGTCCGAAGCCGGCAAGACGACGCTGTGCCTGGTTGCAAGCGGCCTCGCGCCGCGCACCGTGGGTGGTCGGATCCGCGGCACCATCCTGCTCGACGGCGAGAACGTCGACGCCTGGCCCATGCATCGGCTCAGTGGCCGCATCGCCATGGGCTTCCAGAATCCGTCGACCCAGCTGTCGCAGGTGACCGGCACTGTCTTCGAAGAGGTCGCCTTTGGACCGATGAACTTCGGCCTCCCGCACGACGACGTCGTGGCGCGCACCTGGCAGGCTCTTCATACGCTTCGCATTGACGACCTTGCGGAACGTAATCCCCAACGGCTGTCGGGTGGGCAGCAGCAACTCGTGGCGATGGCCGGGCTGCTTGCCCTTCGGCCGTCGCACCTGGTATTGGATGAGCCGACCGCGCAGCTCGATCCGGCCGGAACGCGGCTCGTCGCCGACGCCATCGCCGCCCTTGCTGCGGATGGCGCCAGCATCCTCGTGGCCGAGCAGAAGACAGATCTGCTGGCCGAGGTCGCGATCCGCATGGTGGTGCTCGCCGAAGGACGAGTCGTGCTTCAGGGACCGGCTGCCGACGTCCTCGACGACGCGCGACTCATCGAGCTCGGCGTCTCGGCGCCGTCTGCGGTTCGCCTGCGACGCGCCGCCGAGGCAGCGGGAATAGACCCGGAGCGGCTTCGTGATTGAATTGCGCGCCGAAGGCCTGATCCACGTCTACCGGACCGGTGCCGTCCGCGCGCTGGATGGCGTCGATCTCGTCATCGGGGCCGGCGAGCGAGTGGCGCTCATCGGGCAGAACGGAAGCGGCAAGACGACCCTGGTGCGACACCTCAACGGCCTACTGCGACCGACCGAGGGTCGCGTCCTGATCGACGGGACCGATGCACGGGAACTCACGGTCGGCCAGCTCGCTTCCCGCGTGGGTCTCGTCTTCCAGGATCCGGACCGCCAGATCTTCGCGGGATCGGTGCGCGCCGAAGTGGAGTTCGGGCCACGCAACCTTGGACGTTCCGGCAACGATCTGCGCAGCGCGGTCGCCGATGCGCTCACCGCCACCGGCCTGGCGGGAGAGGAGGCGACGAACCCGTATGACCTGGGTCAGTCGCGTCGGAAGTTGCTCGCGCTCGCATCGGTCCTGGCCATGCGCACGCCGGTGCTCGTACTGGATGAGCCGACCACCGGGCAGGACGCGCGCGGCATCGAGCGCGTGCAGGGCGTGGTCGAGGCCGCGGCCGGCGAGGGCCGAACGGTGATCGCCATCAGCCATGACATGCGTTTCGTGGCCGAGACCTTCGAGCGCGTCATCGTGATGCGGGCGGGACGGATCATCCTCGACGCCCCTCCCGCCGAGGCATTCGCCGCCAGCTCGTGGGAGACGCTGCGCTCGACATACCTTGAGCCAACACTTGCGGCAGAGGTGGGTGATCGGTTGGGGCTCGGCTCAACACCCACTGACGCGAGCCTGATCGAGGCGCTGCGGGCTGGATAGCGCGGCCGCTGCCTCCGCGCCCGCCGAGTGGATGGCGGAGCCACCTGAAGACGATGCCTAGTAGTACCCGGGGGGAGGCGGCAGCGGTTTGCCCTGCGCGTCGAGGCGCACTTCGACCGGCAGATCGTCGCGGTGCTCACGGT
>JACDHU010000120.1 GCA_013820865.1 Chloroflexota bacterium | reverse complement strand
CCGCATACCTCGTGGTGCCGCTGACCTCGCAGTTCACCCTGCTCGAGGTGCTCGTGAGCGCTACCCCGATCATGCTCACCGGCGCGGCCGTTGCGATCGCCTTCCGGGCGGGCTACTGGAATATCGGCGCCGAGGGCCAATTGCTCCTCGGGGCAGTGGCGGCAGCCGGCATCGGAACCATGGTCGGCAGCCTGCCGCCGATCCTGGCGCTGCCGATCATGGTCGGAGGCGGCGCGTTGGCGGGCGCTGCGTGGGCGCTCACCCCGGTCCTCCTCCGGGTGCGCTTCGGGATCGACGAGGTGGTGACCACCCTGCTGCTCAATCCGGTCGCGCTTCTCTTCGTGAATGGCCTGCTGCACGGCCCCTGGCGCGACCCGGTCACCGGATTTCCTGAATCTGAGCGGATCACGGCCTCGGCCGAGTTTCCGGCGCTGATCGAGCGGTCGCGGCTCCACCTGGGATTCCTGCTGGCGATCGTGATCGTGGCCGTCGCCTGGTACGTGCTTGCGCGAACTCCGGCCGGGCTCCGCCTGCGCGCCACCGGCCTCAGCCCCCAAGGCGCCCGGTTCGCCGGTATCAACGTGTCGCGAACGCTGCTCGGGGCAGCCCTGGTGAGCGGGGCCATCGCCGGCATCGCCGGCGTGAGCGAGGTCGCCGGTATCCAGAATCGCCTGACCGGCGGGCTCTCCCCCGGCTACGGGTACACCGGCATCGTGGTCGCCACGCTCGGGACGCTGACGATGCCGGGCGTGGCGATCGCCGCCGTCTTCCTGGGTGACCTCACCGTCGGCGCCAGTTCGGCGGCGCGCTCGCTCGGGATCCCATCGCAGCTCGGAGCAGTGGTGCAGGGGGTGCTGCTCCTGACGACGATCGCCCTCCTGACGCTGCGACGCCATCATGTCCGCCGCGTACCAGCTGAGACGACCGGTGACGGTGCCGGGCCTGCGACGGAGGTGCAACCCGGATGACCTTCCTCGTCGACCTCCTCGCCGCCACGTTGCGCAATGCCACTCCGCTGGTCTATGGCACCGTCGGCGAGACCTACAGCGAGCGCAGCGGCGTCCTCAACCTCGGCATCGAAGGCACGATGTACGCCGGCGCGTTCGCCGGTTTCGCGGCTGCCTGGGCCACCGGGTCACCGCTCATCGGCCTGCTGGCGGCCATCTCGGTCGGCATCGGAGCCGGTGCGCTCATGGCGCTCCTGACGGTGACGTTCGGCGCGAACCAGCACGTGTCGGGGATCGGCCTGACGATCGGCCTCATCGGCGCATCGGAGTTCGCGAACCGCCTTATCTTCCAGGGCGGCGAGCTCCAGCGCATCGAGCCGATGGGCATCGTCAACCCGCTCGGCGGCATCGGCGAGATCGGCAAGATCTTCGACCAGTACGCCCTGACCTGGGTCGCCTTTCTCCTGGTCGTCCCGGCCGCGTGGTGGCTGCTCCAGCGGTCCAGCTTCGGCCTCGAGATCCGCGCCGTCGGCGAGAACCCCGAGGCGGCCGACGCGGCGGGGGTGAGCGTCGTCCGCACGCGCTACCTGGCCCTCATGCTGGGCGGCGCGCTGATGGCCATCGGCGGCGCGTTCATCACCCTGGCGCTGCTCGGCAGTTTCACCCTCGACATCATCGCCGGACGTGGCTGGGTGTGCGTCGCGCTCGTCATCTTCGGCCGCTGGCGCATCTTCCGGGGCCTGGCCGGCGCCCTGATCTTCTCGCTCGTCTTCTCGCTCCAGTTCCGCCTGAGGATCCTGCCGGGCTTCGGCGAGATCCCGTTCGAGCTGTTGCTGGCACTCCCCTACCTGGTCGTGATCGCCGCGCTGGCGCTCTCCGGCCGCAACGTCGCCTATCCGGGCGCGTATTTGAAGCCCTACCGTCGCAGCTGACCACGACAGGAGAACCGATGGAGACCCCCGACCGAGACCATGCCGGCCTGCAGCACGCCATTGATCAGGCGAAGATAGGCCGATCCGAGGGTGGCGTCCCGATCGGCGGCGCCCTGGTCGCCGATGACGGCACCGTGCTCGCCGTCGGGCATAACCGACGTGTGCAGCAGAACAGTGCGATCCGCCACGGAGAGACCGATGCCCTCGAGAACGGAGGGCGGCTGCCGGCGTCTGTCTATCGCCGGTCCACGATGTACACGACCCTCTCGCCGTGCGACATGTGCACCGGCGCGATCCTTCTCTACGGCATCCCAAGGGTCGTGATGGGCGAGAACCGGACGTTCGTCGGTGGCGAGGACTACCTGCGCCAGCGTGGCGTGGAGGTCATCAACCTCGACTCGCAGGAGTGCGTCGCTCTCATGAACGAGTTCATCGAGGCCCACCCCGAGATCTGGAACGAGGACATCGGCGAGGAGTGAGGGCCGACCGAGTCGCATCGACTCAGCGCTCCTTGCTGCGGGCCTGGTGTTCCAGCTCAGCGGATGAGAATGACCTCGGGGCCGCCGGCCGCATCGGCCCAGGCATTGTCGGCGGTGGCGACCGGAAGGCCGAGGCGAAGCCCCAGCGCGAGGCACAGGCGATCGGCCAACGAAAGCGATGAGCCGATGCCCCACAGCGCGGCGGCCGAACGCCCGTCGGCTTCGATCACATCGGCGACCTCGATGCCGAAGGATGTCAGCAGGCGAGCCACGAGCTCCGCGTCCACGCCATGCTGACGAGCCTTCTGAAGGACCTCGGACCAATTCGCGGCACCGATGACGCCCTCCATCAGTTGTCCCTCGGCGTCATCGGCTCCGGCTTCGTCCTGGAGCCAGGCCAGAATCACCGATGCGTCCACGACCGTGGTCACGCTCGCGAATCCTCCTTCGCTGCTGCCCTCCGCTCCTCAATGAGCTCGCCGGCCATGCTCCCCTCGACGCCGGCGAACAGGGAACGCAGCCGATCCCGCACCGAGCTTCGCGGCAGGAGGACGACCGCATCACCCTCGATCAGCGCGACGAGCTCGCTGCCTTCGGTCAGTCCGAGGGCGCGTCGTACCTCGACCGGGATGACCACGCGACCCTTTGGTCCCACAGTGATGACGTTGGTGACACTCATAATACAATGGTGTCACTCCCCGCGCCACAGGTCAAGCATGCGCCCCGTGGCGCTTCGGATGCCGCCTGGACGCAGCGAGCCGGGGCAGTCCTCACGGAGCATCGGCGGTTGATCAATTCTCGGCGCCGTCGAGCCGGCGCGCCAGGCGGACTCGGCGGCCGCTACCATCCCGTCATGACCTACCGGCACAGATGCGCGGCGCCGTGACCGTGCGCTTCGCGGCGATCGGTGCGCTGATCGCCTCGCTGACGATCGGGCTCGCCAGCAACGTGCTGTTCCTGGCGGCGTTCCAGTTCCGGATCGACTGGTTCCTTGACCCGCTGAAGGTGATCTCGGCCGGGCCACTGTCTGCAGAGCTGCTGCGATGGGCATCGGTGCTCGACCTGATCGGGTATTACCTCGCGACCGGCGTCCTCGCGTACGCGCTGTGGCGAGTGCTCCGACCGCGAGATCCGGTCCTCGCCGACCTCTCGACGCTCGCGGCGATCGGCTACACCGTCGCCGGCGGGACGGCCGCCGCCGTGTTGGCCATGATCGGCCCGATGCTGATGGAGCAGCACACGAATGCATCGGGCGTCGACCAGACAACCGTCGAGATGCAGTTCGCGCTGCTGTTCGAGGGCGTGTGGCGTTCGGTGTGGCAACTGTTCGACGGGATCCTGCTGGGGGCATGGTGGCTGGGGATCGGGCTGCTCCTCCGGCGCGACCACCCGTTGGTGTCACGCATCTCGCTGGCATTGGCGGGCGCGGCGGCGATCGGCGTCGTCTTCAATATCCTCGGCCTCGACCTCGCCCGCGACGTCACGCTCGGCGCTGTCTTCACCCTCTGGACGGCATGGTGGCTGCTTCTGCTCTCCGCCTTCCTGCGCAACCGAGCGCCGTTCACCACCCTGACGCAGACGAGGCCACAGGTCCGATGAGCTACGACCTGCGCGTCTACTCGCGACGCCAACCCAGGGCCGCAGACCTCGAGGCCTCCCTCGTCACAGAGCCGCTGCTGACGGCGGACCTCGCTGTCCTGCGTGTACGCCGCCGGAACCGTTCAGCGCGACCTGATCGTCCGGCGCGGCCGATCGTCGTTCGATGGCCGGACCGAATCGTCACCGTTCCCCTACGTCAGCCGATGGATGGGCCTTCCTGCGGCGCCCACCTGGCTCGCCTGGTTCGGCCGCCCATACGCCGACCTGGTCCGGTCCACCGTCGCTCCCTTCATCCGCGAGGAGCGCAATGGCGGCCTGTTCGTCCGCCTCGCCGATGAGCCCGCCAACCGCGATCAGCTGACTGCCTGCTTCCCCGCCCTGCCGCTGGACCTCATCGCTCGTCGGAAGGACACGCCAGCCGCATTGGGAGCCCGAAGTCCGCTACAGCCTCGTTCATCGGACGCCGTCCGACGCTTCAGCGCGCGACGACGACCTCGACCGGGAGCTTCGGCCAGCGCCGATCAGTGGTCAGGATCCGATCGGCCTTGAGATGCATCGCGATCGCCACGACCAGCGCGTCCGGAAGCTTCAGGCGCCTCCCGTGCGTCGCACGAAGGTCCGCTGCGCGGGCCGCCGCCTGGCGGGTGATCGGCTCGACCTCGGCAGCCAGATCCGCCAGGAAGTCGTCCACGGCCCGCCGAGCCGATTGCCGGCGTCGACGACGGTCAGTCCCACTCGTTCCGCAGCTCGTCGAGTTCGCCGTGCCGGTACACGCCGGTCAGAGCGCCAGCGTGCCGGGCGACCGGGTCGTCGTCACGCACGAGCAGGACACGCCCGCGCCCCTTCGCCTCGGCGCGCAGGCGGTCTCCGGTGCGCAGCCCGGCCGCCGTCACCGCTGCGATCGGAATCGTGATCTGGTGCTTCGCGCTGATCTTCGCCCCTCGCGAGGCAGCCGTCTTCATTACTTTGTAGGTCATGGGTAAAGAATATGCCCCAAGGTCAAGCGCATCTCAGCGCCGGCAGGTACGTTGACTCGTGGTAGCGTCTGGCTCGCGATGAACACCGCGAGTGGCGCCGAATCACGCGAAGGCGTACCGCTGACCAACCTCGACCAGCCACTCTTCGACGGAGCGGACGCGACGAAGCGGGACCTGGTCGACTACCTCGACGCTGTCCGTGACCGGATCATCCCTGTGCTCGAGGACCGGCCACTATCGGTCATCCGCGTCCATCGCGGTCAGGAAGCCTTCATGCAGAAGAACGTGCCGAAGTACACCCCAGACTGGGTGCGCACTGTGCAGTGGTGGGCGGAGTCGTCGAAACGGGATGTGTCGTACGCGTTGTGCAACGACCGCCGGACGCTGCTGTGGTTCGCCAACCAGCGCGCGATCGAGTATCACCCCGCCCTGGTGCGCGCCGATCAGCCTGACCGCATCACGCACCTGGTGCTCGACCTCGACCCGCCGGACACCCACGCGTTCGCGATGGCGGTTCGTGCCGCCCATGCGGTTCGACAGGCACTGGCCGATGTCGGCCTCACCGGGGCGGTGAAGACCAGCGGGGCCAAGGGACTGCACGTGTTCGTCCCGATCGACGACCAGGCACCGATCGAGGACTCGGCCGCGGCGACCCGGGCCATCGCCGTGCGGGCAGAGCGGCTGGATCCCGACATCGCAACGACCGCGTTCGTCAAATCGGAACGTGACGGCAAGGTGTTCGTGGACTCGACGAGGGTCGGCGGCGCCACGGTGATCGCGGCGTACAGCCCACGCGTCCGACCGGGCGTCCCCGTCTCGTTCCCTGTCGCCTGGGAGGACCTCGACGACGTCACCCCGGCCGACTTCACCGTGCATACCGCGCTCCGCCAGCTCCACGACCGCGATCCGTGGCTCGAGCACATGCCCGACCCACAGCCATTGCCACCTGCTCTCATCGACGAGGGCCGCGCTATCCCCGTCGCGCGGGTTCAAGCGATGCACGAGGGCAAGCGCCGCGCCCGTGCCGCTCGCGGCGTGGCCGGCGACTGAACGATCCCCTCAGTGGAACGGGCGCACCTCGACCGG
>JACDHU010000119.1 GCA_013820865.1 Chloroflexota bacterium | reverse complement strand
CGTTCTCCATGGCCGTCAGGGTCGCGATCAGGTTGAACTCCTGGAACACGAAGCCGATGCGCTCGCGGCGAATCGTCGCCAACTCCCCGTCCGTGGCGCCGATCACGCTGCGGCCGTCGATGCTCAGCTCGCCCGAGGTCGGTCGCAACAGGCACCCCAGCAGGTCGAGCAGCGTCGTCTTGCCGGAGCCGGATCGGCCCATGATCGACATGAACTCGCCGGCTTCGACGCTCAGGCCAATTCCGTCGACGGCACGCACCTCGCTCGCACCGCGCCGATACACCTTTGCCAGGCCCGTGGCCTCGAGGATCGGCATCACGTGCTGCGCAGCGCCGTGACCGGGTCCAGCCGGGCGGCTCGCAGCGCGGGATAGATGCCGGCCAGCGCCCCGAGGATGGTCGCAAAGAGAAACGAGCGCAGGAGCAGCATCGGCGTCAGGAGGAAAACGGTCGTGCCGGAGCCGGCCGTCTGGGCGTTGAGGATGACGACCAGCAACGCTCCCGCCGACAGACCGATCAACCCGCCGATGGCACCGAGCAACGTTGCCTCGATGACGAACTCGCGGAGGATGGCGCCCGTCGGCGCGCCGACCGCCTTCTTGATGCCGATCTCGCGCACGCGCTCGGAGACAGTCATGACCATGGTGTTGATGACGGACAGGCCTCCGACGATGACGGCGATGACACTGGCCCCGACGATGATGAGGTTGAACACGATGCTGGCCTGGCCGATCTGATCGGCCACCTGCTCCGGGGTCACGGCGCGCACGCCGCTGAGCTCACGCTCGATCGCCGCGGCGATCGCATCGGCCTCCGCAAGGTCGTCGGGGAAGACCTCGATCTGTGTCGCCAGCTCATCGGTCCGTTCTTCGAATGCGTCGGGCACGAGCTCGACGTAGATGGCCTGGGCGTCAGTCAGGGCGACATAGGCGATCTTGTCCGGGAAGGTCAGCGTTCGCTCGAGCACGCCGATGACCTCGAAGTCACGCTCGCGCATGGTGAACATGTCTCCGGTGCGCAGGTCATAACGCTCCGCGAGGTCGGCACCGATGACGGTCACGCCAGCCTCGTCTGCTTCAAGCAGGCGGCCAGCATCCACGCGCAGCTCGATGGCGTCGTCGTACCAGGTGTCGGGCTCGATGCCGGTCAGCAGCTCCGGGATGTCGAAGCCACCGGCCTGGTCAGGGTTGAGCAGCGTCTGGAGGACCGGCGTGGCTCGGTCGACGCCCGGGAGCTCCTCGATGCGCTCGACGAGGTCGCGGATAATCGGTCGCGAGCTGGCCTGGAAGCCGGACGCGGCGCCCTGGTCGAAGACGAAGATGCGCGTGCGGAAATACTCGTCTCCGCCGTCCACGAGGACGTTGAGCTTCTCGGCCAGCGCGCCCATCACGGTGAGCGCAAAGACGCCGATGACGATGCCGAGGATGGTCAAGGCCGTCCGCAGCGGACGGCGCCAGATGTTGCTGATCGCTTCGTTCATGGAATGCCTCGCATGCTACCGGGGATCGCCATCGGTCGCCCACGGGTACATTCGGCGTCTGCGTGCGTCTGCGTGCGTCGGCGTGCGTCGGAGTCCCGGCGGTGTCCTTCCTGGAGGACACACCAGCGCCGCAACACCGGAATGTGTTGTGTCGGGGACAGGATCGGTCTCGAAAGCGGGGATATGTGCTCCGGGAAGGTCAGTCGAAGGTACTCAAGTGATGATGTGACCTCCGGGAAGGACACGGCCCGACCGAGCCGCGCCAGTAAGCGGCGGGCAATCACCCGATAAGCGTTCAGCTTCAGGATGTCGACATGCCATCTCGCCAGCAGTTGCGCAGCCTCGGAATCGCGCAGGCCGACATCGTGAACCGGGCCGTCGGACGCGAGATCCGATCACTGCGCATGGCCGCGAACGTCTCCCAGGCACAACTGAGTGCGGCGGCCGGAGTCTCACGCACGTTCCTGTGCCGCCTGGAGCTCGGCCAGGTTGCGAGCATTGACCTCAGGGTGGCATGCATCCTGTTCGCCATCCTCGGGCAGCGCCTGACCGTGAAGGGTTGGCCAGTTGCCGAGCCGATGCGCGACGCGGGACAGCTCAAATTGCTCGACCGATTCGACGCACGCGTGCCGCCCATCTGGCGTCGAACGCGCGAATCGGTCATGCCCATTCGCGGCGATCTTCGCGCCTGGGACGAGCGACTCGATGGGCCGGTCTCAGTCGGGGTCGAGGCGGAGACACGCCCGAACGATCTCCAGGCGGTTGAACGGTCCATGTCCGCCAAGAAACGCGACAGCCGCGTCCAGCGCATGGCGCTGGTCATCGCCGCGACGGAGCGCAACCTAACGCTCGTCCGCACCCACCTTCCCATACTCCGCCAGACGTACCCCCTCGACACGCGCGCGTTCATGGCCGCGATCCGCGATGGGCGTGACCCCGGCGCCGATGCAGTCGTGTTGCTATGACTCGCCTCGCTGTCCTTCCATGGGGACACATCAGAGGTTGAACCGCGGAAGGTGCTCGCTGGAGGGCAGGCTGACGCGTCGAGCAACCGACATGTCCGTCCACGTGGTCAAGCCGAAGGCTTCAAGCCCGGATGTGTCCCTGACCGGAGACATGGCGCTAGGATGCGCCGATGGAGGAACGCACCGTAAGCACAACAAAACCCTGGACCGGTCGACGCATCAGTGTCCGCGTCGACGAGGTTGAGCGCGAGGACGGGCATCTGACGACGCGCGAGATCGTGGAGCATCCGGGTGCGGTGGCGATTCTGGCATGGGATGGTGAACGGTTGGCGATGGTGCGCCAGTGGCGTCACGCTACCGGGCAGGACCTGTTGGAGATCCCCGCCGGCACGCTGGAACCGGATGAACCACCCGCCGAGACCGCCCGTCGCGAGCTGGCCGAAGAGGTTGCGCTCAAGGCCGCGCACTGGGTCGAAGGACCTCGCTTCTACACCGCGCCCGGTTTCTGCGACGAGCTCATGCACCTGTTCCTGGCAACGGAGCTTTCCGAATCGCGCGGCGAGAGTGACGAGGACGAGATGCTCGAACCATCCTGGATGACCCTGCCCGATGCGCTCGACGCCATCGACGGCGGCCGAATCATGGATGCGAAGACCATTGCCGGCATCGGCTGGCTGGCACGACGGTTGCGGTCGGCGCCGGCATGAACGATGAGCTGGACGACGCCGAAGCAGCGGGACTTCGCTATGTGAGCGACACGTCCCCCGGCGTTGGGCGACGGCGAGCCGGAAAGGGGTTCAGCTACATCGGTCTCGACGGCGAGCGCATCACCGATGCGAACCGCGTCGGCTGGTTCAAGAGTCTCGCCATCCCACCGGCATGGACCGATGTCTGGGTTTGCCCCATCAAGAGCGGCCACATCCAGGCTACCGGCCGCGACGCGAGGGGCCGGAAGCAGTACCGCTATCACCCACTCTGGCGCGAGGTGCGCGACGAGGCGAAGTACGGGCGCCTGATCGAGTTCGCACGGGCGCTGCCCCGCATCCGCCGGCGCGCGGATCGCGATCTTCGACGGCGGGGCCTGCCACGGGAAAAGGTGCTGGCACTCATCGTTCGACTACTCGAGGAAACGCTGATTCGGGTCGGAAACGAGGAGTACGTCCGCGAGAACCGGAGCTTTGGCCTGTCCACGCTGCGTGATCGGCACGCGAAGGTTCGCGGCGCTGGCGTCACATTCACGTTCCGTGGCAAGGCCGGCAAGGAGCACACGATCGGCGTCCAGGACCGGCGACTCGCTCGCCTCGTGAAGCAATGCCAGGAGATCCCCGGCCAGGAGCTGTTCCAGTATTACGAAGCCGATGGTTCTCGCGTCGACGTCACCTCCGGCGACGTGAACGACTACCTCCGCGAGATCAGCGGCGACGAGTTCACGGCCAAGGACTTCCGGACATGGGCAGGCACGGTGGCCGCCGCCATGGCGCTCGAGGAGTTCCTCGAAGTCGACGACGAGGCAGGTCGCAAGAAGGCCATCGTCGAGGCCATCGAGCTCGTCGCGAAACGACTCGGAAACACCCCGGCGGTCAGTCGCGCCTGCTACGTGCATCCCGAGGTCATCGAGCGGTACCTGGACGGCACCATGATCGACGCCCTGTCACGACGAGCGCGTGGCATCGGTCGTGGCGCCCATGCCCTCCGCCCGGAAGAAGCTGCCGTGCTCGGACTGCTCCAGGCACGCCTGGCCCGCGAACGCCGCTCGCGCGGTCGAAGCGCGGCGTAGGGTTCGTGAGCTCCGTTGCGATTGGTCTCGATCACGGAGAGTCGGCTCCCGTTGGGACAAATGCCGTCGTGGCGGGCATTAGCCGCGAAAGCGGCCCATGAGATGCCCGTTCTGAGCGCGACCGAGCATGGTCAGGCCCTCATCTGCCGGCTAATGCTCGCCGGCACGGCGTATGACCCAACGCGCGTCGCCGTGGCGACTAGTTGTCGGCGCGGAGACGGGCGAGGGCGCGCTGGTAGGACTCGTTGTCGGGCTTGAGGAAGACGGCCATGCGCAGGTGGCGGCGTGCGGCCGGAGCATCGGCCAGACGAGCGCGCGCCAGGCCAAGACCGAAGTGCGCGTAGTGCGCCAGCGGATCGGCCTCGACGATGGCGGCAAACCGGTCCGCCGCCAGCGCGTGCTCCCCCTGGTTGAAGTACGCCTGCCCGAGCGCCTCGAGGATGGATGCCTTGCCCGGTTCGAGGACGAGGGCCCGCTCGAGCAACACCGCGGCCGCACCAGGATGGCGCTCCGCGAGCATGCGTGACCCGCGCTGGAAGAGCTCATAGGCCGATTCGTGCTCGCCAGACAGCGGAGGTTGCATCGGTCAAGGCTGGCGCGCCAGGTCGATCCGCTCCAACCGCGCGTTCTCGGTGCGCCCGGGAATGCGACCTCGTTTGGCGACGGGAAGCCCGTCGATCTCCTTGAGATCGCCCGTGAAGTCGATCGGGCTCGCTTTGCTGATGTAGCTGCCGACAGCGAACGAGTCGACCGGGGCGCCGGCGTCCCGAAAGACGCCGATCCGCTCAACGTCGATCCCACCGGAGACCACGATCTTCACATTCGGATGTCCGGCCAGATCAAGCCGGGCACGCACTTCGCGCACGAGCTCGGGCGTCACCCGTCCGCGCTCCGACGGCGTGTCGAGGCGCACGCCCCACAGCCGATCGCCGAGCGCCGCCGCCACGCGGAGGGACTCCTCTGCCTCGTCCTTGAACGTGTCGACCAGGATGATGCGCGGGACGTCCGGGCTGATGTGCCGATCGAACGCCTCGGCCGCGCGGACTGTGTCGCCGAAGATGAGGACCAATGCGTGCGGCATGGTCCCGGTCGGCGCCAATCCAGCCAACCGCGCCCCCGCAGGCGTGGAGGCGCCGATGCAGCCGCCGACGACCGAGGCATAGTCCATCTGGTCGGCCACGCTGGGGTGGACGTGACGGGCACCGAAGCCGATGACCGGGATCGGCGCCGCGGCATCCACGATCCGACGCGCGGCCGACGCCCATCCCGACCCCGACGCGAGAATGCCGAGGATCGCGGTCTCATACAGGCCGAAGGCCGAGTAACGCGCCTCGATGCGCATGACGACCTCCTTGAGCGCGAAGCGGTCACCGTCATGCAGCGACTCCACCACCGGGGCGTTTTCCCCGTTGACCTCGCTGAAGATCTCGCGCAGGTAGGCAATCGCCTCTTCCGCGCCGCACAGCACGCCGGAGCCACGCGAGAAGATCTCCATCGTCACGACCGGGTCGAGGTGTTCCGCCGCCAGGATGGTCCGCGCGCGCTCGAAGTACACGTCCGCCGTCTCGCCGGAGAGTACGTCGGCCGCGGGCTGAAAGTGCGGCGCCGGCCGCTCCGAGGTCATGGCGGCGAAGTGTACGACGCGCGACGGCGAACGAGGAGCACGGCCAACCCAAGCAGGATGACAGCGAGCAGGACGGCACTCGCGAGGCGCACGATCCCGCCCGTTTCGCCTGACGCAAGGATGGTCTGGGCCTCTCGGACCGCCTCGAGCGACCCGCGCAGGTCACCATCGGTGA
>JACDHU010000118.1 GCA_013820865.1 Chloroflexota bacterium | reverse complement strand
GTCTGTTGCCTCGTGCTCCACGATCTCATCATCAGCGCCGGGAGCCTCTACCTGCTGCCAGTCGCGGATCCGGCGGGATCGGTGGAGGCGATCTCGGTCCTCGACCTTGACGGTGACGGGACCGATGAGCTGCTGGCCACGCGATCGGTGCCGCCGCTCGGCGACACGAGCTATCCGACCGCTGGGTTCGTGTATCGATGGAGCAGCCACCGGTTCGTTGCCCCCACGTTCACTCGTCTCCCGATCGGGTCCGGGGACACGCCGTTCGTGCTCGGCGACAGCGATGGCGACGGCGGCGAGGAGGCGGGAATCATCACGACGCTCGGGCGGCCGGATGTGTACCGGATCTCGCTGACCGACGGCGACATGCTGGTGGCCGAAGCTGGCGGAATCATCGCGACCGCGGCGGCCGCCGTTCCCGGCGGCATCGCAGTCATCGGTCCGGCAGACCGTGCGGCGCTGCATGCCTGGCCGCGAGGTGGCGCGCTCGGTCCGGCGGTCGAGCTGCGGATTCAGGCGGCAAGTGTGCTCGGAACGGTCAACCTCGATGGGGCGCCCCGCCTGCTGGTCCGCCAGGCGGGGCGCGACCAGCTCCACATCGTGGACCTGGCGGATCCGACGAGCCGGGGCGCTGAACCCCTCGAATGGAGCGCTGCCGCGGCGCCGTTCGCGTCAGGGCCGCTGCGCCCGTTCATTGGCGAGTTGCCCGGTGGCGGCACGGACGGCGCCCCGGCCGTGCTCTACGCGGGTCGGATCATCCCCGCCGATGCGGCCGAGGGCGAATTCTCGACGCTGGCTGGCGCCATGCCGATCGGGTTCGTCGGGAAGGATCGGTCCTGGTTCGGACTGCTGCACGCGCCGGGCCTTCTCGCGCCGGTCGATCCGGCCGGCGGTCGCCTGGGTCCGCCGGTGCCGATTCCGGGCTCTGCGATCAGCCTGGCCCCGACCGCCCTCGCGGGCGTGGCCCAGCCCGACGACGCGGTCCTCGGCCCGGAGATCTTCGGCGCGACACCAATCAATGACGGAGAGATCGCGGTCGGCACCGATGGGTTCGTGGCGCGCATTGAAGCACCGCCAGGTTCTCGCGTCCATGAGTTCGACAGCGACCCGTCGGTCATTCGCGCCCTGTATGTCGTCCCGGAGTCGGGCCGGCTCGACGTGGCGCTGGTTGCCCCGGACGCAGCGGTGCCGAATCCGCGCTACCGGGCCGTGCTGAGCGTGACCACGCCGGCCGGACGCGCGTACCTCGCCACCTGGGACGTGCGCGTCCTGACCGAGCCGCCGTCACTCGAAGCCAGCGTCTCGACACCTTTCGGTTCGCGCGCCGTCGAGGTGAGCGGTCGTTCGGTGCCATATGCCGCAATCAGCGTCGACGGGCGGCCCGTGGTCGCCGAACCCGACGGGACGTTTCTGGCGCGTGTCGATCTTCCACCGTGGCCGAGCGACGTGAACGTCGTGGCGTTGGACCCGGCCGGCAATCGCGCTGCGCTGGCCATCAGCGGGATCGGGCTCTTCGACTACCGCGGGCTGCCCTGGATTCCGATCACGGTGCTGCTGGTAGGCTTGGCAGCCGTCGTCCTGTTCCTTCGGGTCCCGCGATCCAGTCCGGCGCCGCGCCAGATCGGCGACGACGCCGTTCTCGAAGAGATCGAGCTGGACTGACTTCGTGTCCTCACGCCGATGCTAGAGTGCATCGGCCTTGATGGAAGCTCCCGAATCACACCTCGAGCGGCAGATGCGTGCCCAGGAAGTCCAGCTCGTCTGGGTCCGTCTCGGCATGGTTGCGGTCGCGACCGCCACCCTGCTGATCTTCGCGCGCCAGATCGTTGGACTCCCCGTCCTGCTCGGGATCCTCGCTGGCGTCGCGCTCTTCAGCGTTGCCACCGGCTGGCTGATTCGGCACTTCCCTGCTCGGGAGGTGGGCGTCGTGAGCACCATCGTGGACATGGTGGCGGTCACCCTTGCCGTGTATTTCGCGTCAGGCATCGACATCCATCTGTTCTATGGGCTGGTGATCCTGGGCGTTGCGCTTCGATTCGGCCTGGGCGCGTCGATCTGGTCCTCGATCGTGATGAGTGGAATGTACGTGGCCGTCGTGCTCACCGTACGGACGGGGGAGGCTGAGATCATCAATGAGTTGCCGGTGCGCGTCGCGTACCTCGTCGGCTTCGGCGTTGCGGCCGGATTGTTCAGCCGCATCGTGATCGGTCGCACGACGGAGAACGCGCGCCTCCAGCAGCGACTCGCGGAGGACGAGCGCGATCGCGCGCGTGGCCGCGAGAACGAATTGCTCAGCCAACTCGGTCGCGATTTCAGCGCCTCTCTCGACCGGGATGCCACCCTCCGGACGATCTCCTCCGGAGCGGCTCCGCTCCTGGGCGACGCGACCCTGGTCTTCACGGTCGACGAAGCCGAGCATCGGCTCCTGCCGGCGGCGGCCGATGGACGCGATCACACGCTCGCCGATGCCTGGCTGGATGCGGCCCGCCAGCGGCCTGCGCGCCTGGGTGAGGGCATCGTGGGCGGCGTGGCCGCGACGGTCACCGTCCGGCTGGGGACTGCCGCCGACATCGAGACCGGCGATCCGGATGCGTTGCGTGCCCTCGGCCTGGCGTGGCTTCTGGCCGCGCCGATCGTGGCCGGTGGACGTCCCCTTGGCGTGCTCGCAACCGTGGGACGGAGCAGCAACGGGCCGGATGGGCGAGTTCGCCGGCTGGCGGAGGCCGTCGCCGATCGTGCCGGGCCGGCGCTCCAGAACGCGCAGCTGTGGTCGGACCTTCAGCAGCGGATGGCGCACGAGCAGACGGCACAGCGGGTCAAGGATGACTTCCTCTCGATCGTGAGCCACGAGCTGCGGACGCCGCTCACCAGCATCCAGGGCTATTCGCAGCTCCTCGAAGGGCGGCTGCGCGGAGAGCGTGGAGCCGAGAGCAAGGAGATGTCGCACCTCCGCGTCATCCGTTCCCAGGTCGGTCGCATGCGGCGCCTGGTCGACGATCTGCTCGACGTCAGCCGCATCGATCGGCGCGGAGGCGTGAGCATCGAAACCGCCGACTTCGATCTTGCCGAAGAGGTGCGCGAAGCTGTCAGCCGTATGGGTCGTGAGCACTCGACACGGTCGATCGACGTGACCGCTCCGGAGACACTCCCGGTACATGCCGACCGGGATCGGCTCGACCAGGTGCTGAGCAATCTGCTCGAGAATGCGGTGAAGTATTCACCCGATGGTGGACCGATTCGCGTAACCGCCGAACGGCGTGGTGGCGAGGTCGAGGTGTGCGTGTCCGATACCGGCGTCGGCATCCCGGCCGAGCATCGCGACCAGGTATTCGAGCGCTTCTACCAGGCCGATGACGACGCCGGTCGTCGTCGATTCGGCGGGCTCGGCCTCGGGCTGTACATCAGCCGCGCCATCATCGACGCTCATGGCGGCCGCATCTGGGTCGCGCCGAACACGATCGACGGTACCGGTTCGACGTTCGGCTTTCGCATGCCGCGCGTGGCGATGCCGCTCACCCCGGCCGGCATCGCGCCGACGGGGGAGCCGCCACCGTTCGTGGTCAGACGCCGGGAGGGCTGATGCGATCGCGTGTCGCGGAACTCGCCTCTCGACACGGCCTCGAGCTGGTCGGTGTGACCGATGCCGCGCCGCTGCCCGACGATCGGGCACGGATGGAGGAGAGCGTTGCCGCCGGTCGCATGGCACGCATGGAGTGGATGGGCGGGACGCGGCCGGCGCTCGCCACCGCGCCCCGGTTGCAGGACCGGACCGCGCGCTCGGTGATCGTGGTCGCGGCGCCCTACGGTGGACCGGACCGCGCTGCGTGGGATCCGGGTCCTGACGCGCTGCATCGCGCACTGGCACCCGTGCTCGCGGGAGCACCCTCGACTCCGGCCGGTCGGATTGCGCGCTACGCGATCGGCACGGACTATCACACGTCGCTGCGGACGCGGCTCGAGGCCTTCGCCGCCGACCTGCGATCCTCCGGGCTGCCGGCCGGCGAGGTCGCCTACGTCGACGATCGGCCGCTCGCCGAGCGCGCCCTCGCAGCCCGGGCCGGCCTGGGCTGGATCGGCAAGAACACCAACCTGTTGACGCATGCTCGCGCGGGGTCGTGGGTCTTCATCGGCGCCATCCTGAGCTCTGCCGAGCTACCGGTTGATGAGCCGATTCGCTCGAGTTGCGGCTCATGCACCCGATGCCTGACGGGTTGCCCGACCGGCGCGCTCGTGGCGCCGCAGACGATCGACGCACGCCGCTGCATCAGCTACCTCACCATCGAGCATCCCGGTGTGCTGGGGGAGTGGGAGGCGGCCGCCGTAGGTGACTGGATCTTTGGCTGCGACGTGTGCCAGGAGGTCTGCCCGGTCAACGCCGACGCCGACGATGCCGGGCCGCTGCTGGTGCCACTGTTGCCGCTCATCGAGTGGCTGTTGCCGCTGGGTACGCGCGCCTTCGCGCGGGCGGTGGGAGAGACGGCCTTGACGCGCGCCGGTCGGCATCGGCTCCTGCGCAACGCCATCGCCGCACTCGGAAATGTGCCGTCGCTGTCGGTTGATGCGCGTGCGCTGTTGGAGCGCGCGACGGTTGATCCTCGGCTGGAAGTGCGAGAACAGGCCGCCGCGGTCCTCGCCCGCGTCACGCGAGCGGCATTGCCGCCCTAGCGATTTGCGCCGGGGTGCAAACAACTGGCAAGTTGACCCTGATTTGCCTCGAACGACCTCGCGATTTGCACCGGGAGGCAAATTTCGAGTGAAAGTTCGGCGGTTCAGCCCTTGCAGCCCCTCTCCTTGCCAGTTCTTTGCACGGGGGCGCAAATCGAGCCACTGCACTCTAGACTTGGCGTCATGCCCCCCGTTGCGCCGTTCCGCGGCCTCCACTACGCCCCGGACCGGTTCAGCGACGCACACGTACCCGAGCGTGTGCGCATCGCGGATGACACCGATGCACCCCCGACCAGCGTCACGGACCTGACGGACCTCGCCTGCCCGCCGTATGACGTCATCAACAGCGAGCAGCGCCGCGAGCTGCTGGGACGCCACGATCGCAACGCCGTCCGGCTCGAGCACAGCGCCGAGCCGAACCCGCACGCCGCGGCCGCCGAAACGCTGCGCGCATGGACGGCTGATGGAACCCTCGAGCGTCGAGACGAGCCGGCGGCCTACTACTACCGCCACGCCGCATCCGCGCATCCGGATGAGCTGACCGTCGAGGGCATCGTCGTCCGCGTGCGACTCGAGCCGTGGGGCGACGGCATTCGGCCGCACGAGCACACCATGCCCGGTCCCAAGGCCGATCGCCTGGCGCTGCTCGAAACGACGCGGACCCAGCTCAGCCCGATCCTGACCATCTACTTCGACCGCTCCGATCGGTATCGGCATGTTATGAGCCGCGCCTGGAGCGACGAGTGGCGTGCCCGCGACGACGATGGGCTGCTGCACCAGCTTTCCGCCATCGAGGCTGACGAGCGGCTGCTGAACTACCTCGGTCGCCAGACGCTGTTCATCGCCGATGGCCATCATCGGTATGAGACGGCGCTTGCGCACCAGGCACAGGCGGGCGGGGCACCGGGTGCCGACTGGATCATGATGCTGCTCGTCAATGCCGAGCTGACCGATCTCGAGATCCGGCCGACCCATCGGCTCATCCTGGACGCAGATACCGATGCGCTTCGCGCGCTCGCCTCCGGCGAGGATCCGACCTTCAGCGCCACGCCGATGGCTCCAGATGAGCTCGACGCTGCCCTGGATGCGCGACGGCATGACGATGCGCCGGCGTTCGGTCTCGTCCTCCCCGATGCCTCCGCGCTGTTGGTCGCTGATCCGGCTGAGTTGGAGCGCCGCCTTCGTCATGCGCCGATGAGCCGGGCGGTCAGATCGCTCGATCTTGCGGCTCTGCACACCGTGGTGCTGGCGGATCGGCTGAGCATCGGTCCCGAGGAAGTCGCCGCCGGTGACCGGCTGGCCTACACTAGGAGCGAGGCCGACGCTCGAGAACGCGTCGCCCGCGGTGAGGCTGCC
>JACDHU010000005.1 GCA_013820865.1 Chloroflexota bacterium | reverse complement strand
ATCCGTGATCGGCAAGC
Organism: Chloroflexota bacterium; assembly: GCA_013820865.1. Taxonomy (GTDB): domain Bacteria; phylum Chloroflexota; class Limnocylindria; order QHBO01; family QHBO01; genus JACDBZ01. Next base: position 20,958 of record JACDHU010000005.1, on the reverse strand, counting down.
CAATGGGTATCGGCGGCACCCGCGGACGTCGGAGCGCGACCGCTCGCGGCGCCCTCCGCTGCATCGGTGCCGCTGCGCGCGCACGGGGAATTGACGTCGACGGCGCCCGAGTCGCCATCCAGGGCTTCGGCCGGGTCGGCATGACCGTGGCCGAGGAACTGGACCTCGCGGGTGCGATGATCGTCGGCATCGCGGATGATCGCGGCGCGGTCGGAAATCCGGCGGGCATTAACGTGGCCCGCGCCAACCAGTGGATGCGCGAGCACGACACTGTTCGAGACATGCCTGACACCGAGCCGATGTCGAAGGCCGATTTGTTCGCCCTGAAGACCGACATCCTCGTGCCGGCGGGACTCCAGAACGAGATCACCGACGCCAACGCCGCCACGGTCAGCGCTCGGATCGTGGCCGAGGCCGCCAACGGCGCCACCACGCCGGCCGCTGATGCGATCCTCGCCGACCATGGCGTGACCGTGATCCCGGACATCGTGTGCACGGCCGGCTCCACCATCCTCGGGTACTTCGAGTGGGTGCAGGACATGCAGGCCTTCTTCTGGACGGAGGGCGAGATCATCGCCGACCTCGATCGGATCATGGACGAGGCCATGGCCGAGGTGCAGGCCACCGCCGATGCCGAGAGCGTCGACCTGCGTGCAGCCGCGATGATGGTCGCGGTCTCGCGTGTTGCCGACGCCACCACCCTGCGCGGCCTGTACCCATAGTCGTGTGTTGCACCCGGCGACACTAAAGCCGAACGAACGGTGGCTTCACACGTCCTAGGTTTCACCTGATGACACAGGGGACGGTGGAGCGGAGGCAAAGCGACTTTAGTCGCATCGGGTGCAACAAACGGCATCGGAGGAGTGTGCACCGCCATGGGCACGCGACGTGCGAACCAACTTGAGAGATGGGCACACACCGATTTCCCCTCCGCATGACCAGGCCGTGGCGATGGCTGCTCCGAGTCATTGGCGTGCGCCGCGGCGCCTCGCAGGTGGACCTCACCGATGATGGACGACTCGTCGCCACTTTCGGCCGCCTCAGCGTCGAGACGAGACTCGACAATGTCGGCAGCTATCTGGTAACTGGCCCGTATCGATGGTGGAAGGCGATCGGTCCTCGGGGGTCGCTTGCTGACCGCGGCTTCACCTTCGGATCCAGCACGCACGGCGGCGTGTGCTTGCGCTTTGTCGAGCCCGTATCGTCAGGATACGTGCCCGGAGGGCGGATGGAATCCCTCACCGTCACGGTGGACGACCCCGACCGATTAGCTCGAGCGCTCGACGAGCGAGCAATTGAAGGGCGGGATGAGCGTCGTGGCTGATCGGCGCACGTGCGTATTGGCCCGGATCGTGCGAGGATGGGGTCCAGACGTACCGTCACGACACGCGTGTCGTGAAGGTTTCGGTGCGCCTGAAATCGATATTCAACCGGAGCACCCATGACGACACAGATTTTCACACCGCCCCGCGACATCCTCACCGAGTTGGAGCCAGCCGCCGAGCAACTGCTCAATCGACACCTAGGGATGGCCAAGGAGTGGTTCCCCCACGACTACATCCCGTATTCGATGGGACGCGACTTCGACAAGGACCCGTGGACACCGGATCAGCCCCGCATCAGTGGCGTGGCGCAGATCGCGTTCGAGGTCAACCTTCTGACCGAGGACAACCTGCCGAGCTACCACCGTGAGATTTACCGCATGTTCGGCGCCGGTGACGGTGCCTGGATCAACTGGGCGAACCGATGGACCGCGGAAGAGGGACGGCACGCCATCGTGCTGCGTGACTACCTGATCGTCACCCGCAACATCGACCCGATTGCGCTCGAGCGCGGACGGATGAACCAGCTCCAGACGGCCTATGACCATGACGACGGTGGCAACGTGCTGCGCGGCCTGGCATATGTCGCTTTCCAGGAGCTCGCGACCCGAATCAGCCATCGCAACACCGGGCGCTACTCGTCCGACCCGGTCGCGGACAAGATCATGACCCGCATCGCGTCCGACGAAAACCTGCACATGGTTTTCTACCGCGACATGCTGTCGGAGGCCATGAAGCTCGAACCGTCGGCCGCTGTGCACGCCATCGCCGACGAGATCACCGACTTCCAGATGCCTGGCTCAGGAATGGTCAACTTCATCCGCAAGGCGGCGCAGATGGCCAAGGCTGGCATCTACGATCTCCGCGTCCACCACGACGAGGTCATCTGGCCGCTGCTCAAGCATTGGGGCGTCTTCGAGGCTGAGAATCTCAGCCCATCCGCTGAGGCGCGCCGCGAAGAGCTTCGCGTGTTCCTGACCAACCTGGACGACCAGGCATCACGCTACGAGGCGAAGCGCGCCCTTACCCTCGAACGAGAGACTGCCCACGCGTAGAAAACCGCCCACCCTTAGAGTCCTGCGATACGCCGCCTGCCAAGTGGTGTTGCGCCGGGACCTCCAGCCAGTCAGAAGGCGCCGCGCCTGGTCCGGGCACCCTCAGCGGCGGGGCGCTCCACGACTTCCCTGGGTGAATCGCCTGAAGAGGCGGACAAGGACCCACCCGACCACGAATCGACGAATCAATGCAAACATGCGTGCCGCACTTGCATCCAGCGTGCCGGGATATTGATCGCGCATACAGCACGGGTACATTGATGCCATGGCAAACGTCACGATCAAGGCGGTCACCGAGGGTAGTTCCGTGAACGCTGTCGTTCGGGAATATCTGCGCCGATGCGCGGGTTGCGACGCATCGCACTCGGCGCTACTGGAGTTCGGATGACCGACGATAGGGCCTTCCTGGACACGAACGTCCTGGTCTGGCATCGCCATCCGCAATCCCTCGCCTGATGCGGCTGCTTGCACGCGCGCACCGACTGCACGCACACTTCCACGATGAGTGACCAAAAGCGATGGCGCGAGCACAAGGACCGTTGGGAGTCCGAGCGGTTAAATCCGGCCCTTGAAAAGGGGCCTGAGCGGCGTCCACGATTCATCACCCAATCGGGCGTTGAGATCGGTCGCCTGTACACACCATCCGACCTCGCCGATCCAGCCAATGATCCAGACGCTGGCCGGCCTCGATATCGGTTCAGTCCCGCAGAATCGAAAGCCGACGGATGGAACGAGATCGATGACGTCGGTCTGCCCGGCGAACCTCCCTTCACGCGCGGCATCCACCCGACCGGGCATCGCGGGCGCCTATGGACGATGCGCATGTTCGCCGGCTTCGGCACCGCCGAGGACACGAACGGCCGATTCAAGAAGCTGATCGCGGCAGGCGGCACCGGGTTGAGCATCGCGTACGACATGCCGACCCTGTACGGCTACGATCATGACGACCCGCTGGCTGCTGGCGAATTTGGCACGTGTGGCGTCGCGGTTTCATCGCTGGCGGACATGGAGCTCCTGCTCGACGGACTGCCGGTCGGCGAGATCAGCACGTCGATGACCATCAACTCGCCCGCCGCCATGATCTGGGCCATGTACATCGTGGCCGCCGAGAAGATGGGCGTGCCGCGAGCGCAGTTGTCCGGGACGTTGCAGAACGACATCCTGAAGGAGTTCATCGCGCAGAAGGAGTACATCTTCCCGCCCGCGCCGTCGCTCAAGCTCGTCACGGATACGGTCGAGTGGGGCACCCGCGAGCTCCCGCGCTGGAATACGATCTCCATCTCCGGCTACCACATCCGTGAGGCCGGCTCGACCGCCGTCCAGGAGCTGGCTTTCACCATCGCCGATGGCATCGCCTACGTGGAGGACGCCATCGCGCGCGGGATGCGCTTCGACGACTTCGCCCCACGCCTGTCGTTCTTCTTCAACAGCCACAACGACTTCTTCGAGGAAATCGCCAAGTTTCGCGCCGCGCGCCGCATCTGGTACAAGCTCTGTCGGGAGCGATTCGGCGCCGAGAACGAGCGATCCACATGGATGCGCTTCCACACGCAAACCGCGGGCGTGTCACTCACGGCACAGCAGCCGCTCAACAACCTGACGCGCGTCGCCATCCAGGCGCTGGCCGGCATCCTGGGCGGTACCCAATCGCTTCATACCGATGCGTACGACGAGGCGTGGGCGGTTCCGTCGGAAGATGCCGCCATGCTCGCCCTGCGTCAGCAGCAGATCCTGGCCGAGGAGGCCGGCGTGGCCAACACGGTCGATCCGCTCGGCGGCTCGTACTTCGTCGAGACGCTGACGAACCAGACCGAGCAGCGGGCATGGGCATACATCCGCCAGATCGACGAGATGGGAGGGATGGTGCGCGCGCTCGAGGCTGGCTTTCCGCAGGCCGAGATCGCCGATGCGGCTTACGAGCAGCAACGCGAGATCGAGGCGCACGAGCGCGAGATCATCGGCGTCACGAAGTTCGCCGATCCCGACGAAGAGCTGAAGATCCCCCTCCTCGCGATCAGCGAGATCCAGGAGCGACGTCACCTCGACCGGCTGACGCGAGTCCGTGCCGAACGGGACGCATCCGCCCATGCCTCCGCCATGACGCGTCTTGAAACCGAGGCACGGGCCGCAGACGTCAACCTCATGCCGGCCATCATCGCGGCAGTCGAGGCGTACGCCACCATCGGCGAGATGTGCGGCGTCCTGCGCGGCGTCTACGGCGAATACCGGGAGCCCCTCTCCGTCTGAGAGCCCGTAAGGCCCCGGCCTGTCCCAAACGCATGCCCTGACGACCGTCTGTGTGCGGAGGAGGACCGCGGCGTGGCCCGCCGTCCCCGGCCGGGAACCCGGGCCGGCGGAGCAGGGCACGCTTCCCACGCCGCGTTCCTCACAAGCACCATCTTGCACATCGCCAATTACCAGCCGCTTACTGGAGAATTGCCGGCTCGGTCAGCGTTCCTTAGGTGAGGTCCATCCCCGTCAAGCCCCGCGCGCTATCCTCGACAGACCGATGAAGCTCCACCTCGTTGATGCCACCTTCGAGCTCTTCCGCGCGTTCTATTCACGCCCGGCGCGCCACGCCCCGGACGGCCGCCCGGTGAACGCCGTGCAGGGACTCATCGACTCGATGCTCTCCCTGCTCCGGGAGGGCGACGTGACGCACATCGGCGCCGCGACCGACCACGTCATCGAGTCCTGGCGCAACGACCTGTATCCCGGCTACAAATCGAGCGCCGGCGTGGATCCCGACCTCCTGGCCCAATTCGCCGATGCCGAGCGAGGGCTGGAGGCGCTTGGAATGCCGGTCTGGCGCATGGTCGAGGACGAGGCGGATGACGCCATCGCCGCCGCCGTTGCGCGTTTCGGCGCCGATGATCGTATCGAGCAGATCGTGATCTGTTCGGTCGACAAGGATCTCGGCCAGCTGGTCGACGGGGACCGAATCGTGTTGCGCGATCGAATGCGGCGGGTGACCTACGACGAGGCCGGCATCACGGCCAAGTTCGGCATCGGTCCACAGAGCATTCCGGATTACCTGGCGCTCGTCGGCGACAGCAGCGATGGATTCCCGGGGCTGCCGGGCTGGGGAGCCAAGAGTGCCGCCACGGTGCTCGCGCGCTGGAAGCACCTCGAGGACATCCCGGCGTCGGCCCTGGACTGGGAAGTCCCGCTGCGCAATGCCTCCAGGCTGGCAGCAACGCTGGACCAGCAACGAGCCGATGCCGTCCTGTTCCGTCGCCTGGCCGTACTGAACCACGCCGCCCGGATCGAGGATGTCACCTTGTCCCTGGACGACCTCGAATGGCACGGCGTGCCGCGCACTCGGTTCACGGCCCTCTGCGACGAGCTCGGCTTCGACACCGTCCGCGAGCGCATCCATCGCTGGGCAGACTGAACGGATCGACTGGCGGCCGGCGGAAGCGCGAACGACACGGAACCGGTACTTTCGGTGGGGTGCGGTGCGGTTGACGAGTGGATACGGTGTCGCCTCCATGCACCACCGACGCAGCGTGGCGAGCGTGCTCGCCGCGATTCTTACCGCCGCCGCCCTGTCACCGATGACCCTGGCAACGCCCGTATCGGCCGCTGGCGAGTGCGGGTCGTATGCGTCCGAAACCGTCCCCCCGACGACGATCCGGGTCTACCGCACGGCCACCGGAGCCGTCGAAGTGGTCGACTTCCGTGCGTACGTGAAGAACGTCCTGTCGCGTGAATGGATCAGCTCATGGACGACCGAGTCGCTGCGCTCCGGTGCACTGGCGGTGAAAAACTACGCGTGGTACCAGGTCCTCCACTGGCGCGGGTACGAGAACGCCGCCGGCGCGTGCTTTAACGTCTTCGACTCCACGCGCGACCAACACTACGATCCGAGCCGCCCGACGTACGCGAGCATGGCCGCTGCCGTGGACGCGACGTGGAACACGCTGGCCCACAAGAACGGACGCATCTTCGCGACGTACTACAACGCCGGCCAGGCATACGAGTCCTGCGGCGCCCGAGCCAACGGCTGGCAGATGCTCCAATGGGGCACGCAGGCCTGCGGGCTGGACGGCAAGAGCGCTGCCCAGATCATGGGCATCTACTACCCCGGCGTGACGGTCAGCGCCGCACCTCCGGCCAGCACGCCGCCACCGACTCCCACCCCAACCCCGAGACCGACCCCGGTGCCCACTCCGGCTCCAACGCCGCCGCCAACCCCAACGCCAAGCGTACCCGGCGCATCAACCAACCCGACGCCCACGCCGGCGCCGACCCCAACCGCTCCGCCGCCCACGCCGGCGCCGACACCGACGCCGATGCCGACGGCTCCCCCGTCATCCGAGTCGCCCGGTGGCGGTCAGGTCGGGCTTGCCGCTCCGCCGCCACCGCCGGCGCCAGATCCCGAGCCGATCGTCTTCACCGTCGCCGAAGCCGACGAAATCGACGCAATCGCCGCAGGAGTTCCCGACCGGGCACCGTCGAGCGTCATCCGCGCGGACCTCGCGCGCCTGCTCGCATTCGAAGGCGATGCGGCTCAGCTCGCCTGGCCGCTCGAGCGCACCGTCGATGCCACCCCTCGTCCGTCACCTCGCTGGATCACCTTCAGCATCATGCTGAAGCGTCTACTCGCGAGCCTCGGCAACCGACTCCTGGGTGACGCCGGTGCGTCGGACGATCAGCTCGGCAGCAGCGACGTCCTGGATCGCGAGGCCGACCGACTTGAACACGGTGATCGCCTGCGGATCGCGCGTCTCGGCCCAACCGGCGTCGAACGTCCCGATCTCGAGCAGGTCGGCTTCCGACACTAGGCCCCGTTCGACGGCCGCCACGAGATCGCCCGCCTCCGCCATCGCGGCTTCCCGCGCGTCGACTGCCACGATCGAAGCGCGCTCGAAGAGCTCTTGCGGAAGCTCAACCATGCCGAGCCGAAATGCGCCGATGCCGTTGACGTGCGTCCCCGGCCGAATCCACTCGGCATCGAAGACCGGTTCGACGGAGGTTGTCGCGCAGCACAGCACGTCCGCGTCGCACACGGCGGCCTCCGCGCTCTCGGCGGCGATCGTCGCGACCCCGGTGGCCTTCTCCATCCGCACGGCGAATCGCTCGCGCCGCTGAGAATCGGGCGCATAGACCAACACGCGGCGAATATTCCTGGCCGCCAGGACGGCGCGAATCTGCCACTCCGCCTGGCCGCCGGCACCGATGACGCCCAACGTCGACGCATCGGTCCGAGCAAGCAGTCGCGTGGCGACCCCGGAAGCAGCACCGGTGCGCATGGCGGTCACCATGGCGCCGTCGAGCAGCGCCAGCGGCTGACCCGTGACCGCGTCGAACCAGGCGACGAGGGCGTGGATCGTCGGCAGACCGCGATCGGCATTGCCGGGCATGATCGTCACGAGCTTCACGCTGGCGCCCTCCCCGCCCGATCGAACGCCCGGCATGAGCAGCAGGCTGCCGTCCCCGAGCCCGACGTGAGATCGTAACGGCGACTGATCGCGTCCGGCCGCAACGTCGCGGTACGCAGTATCAATCGCGTCCAGCAATTCGCCGATCGGCGTTGCCGCGCGGATCGCATCGGCATCGAGGAAGGGAATCGGGCTCGTCATCGGTCCAGTCTGATCCTACTTCTTGCGACCGGTGAGGATCGGTCGCAAGAAAGCGGCCCATGCGAGACCGGCGAGGACGATCGGAGCAGGGTAACGTAGGGGGAGAAGCGCATCGGCGTATGCATGATGCCATGCGGTGCACGTCGGACTCGGCACACCGCTTGCGGATGAGGGGCGCAAGGAGGACTCATGATCGACAACGTTCGCGACGACCTGGCCGAACGGGCCGATACCGCCCGCAGCGAGTTCGGCGACCTGCTGTGGCTCATCCGTGCCGCCGTGTTTGGTACCGTGGCGGGTGCCGTCTACACCGAGCTGCGGAAGTCTCCGGAGAATCGGACCTGGCACGGCAAACTGCTCGGATTCGTCCCGTACGACTTCCGCCTGCCGTCCATTGAGCAATTGCGCTCTGCCTACTGGAACGCGGCGTCACCCAAGCTTTTCACCGACAAGCCCCTCGGGGTCGGCTGGTCAGTCAACATCCCGACCGTCCTGCGCCGGCTCGGACTCCACACGAGCTTCACCAAGGGCCGCTAACCAGCGATGGGTCGCTCTCATCCCTTGACTTTTTGTCAGATGACACCGGTGGTGCCGTAAGCCATCTTCACGCGGCGTCTGCGGGCGGATACGGCACGCTCGGGGCGCAGTCACCGCCCAGATCACACCGCGAACGTGACATCTGACTGCACCGATGTCGCCGAGTCTGCCTAGTGGCACTGGTGGTGCCAACTGACAATAAGTCGGCACACACTGCGACGCACTTGCGAACCGCTCGATATTTACCTTCACGTGTACGGCCGATGGCGCGGCGGAGAGCTGGAGCGGCTTCTGGATGCCGGACATGCCGCGCTACAGGCACTGTTCACCCGCCAGGTCGAGGCGGCCGGTTGGAGAGCGCGCGTCGAGGTGACGTTCAGCCAGTACGGGCAGCGCGGGAGCATCGACATCCTGGCATTTCACGCGGCAACGCGGACCCTGCTCGTCGTAGAGATCAAGACGTTCATCTCCGATGTCCACGGACTGCTCCGACCGATCGACGTGAAGGTACGACTCGCTCGTGACATCGCACGGTGACCTGGGTTGGGAACCACGCGTCATCGTCCCCGCACTGGTGGTGTCCGAGGCGTCGACCTCACGCCGGCGAATCGCGACTCATGCAGCCCTATTCCGTCGCTTCGAGCTGCGCGGTTGGCCGGCCCGCAGCTGGATCCAAGCGCCGGACGGCGCCACATCCGGCTTGCTCCTCTTCGTGAATCCCGTTCTTGGCATAGCCGTTGCCCGCCGCGCGAGGCCGATGAGCGTGGGTTAGGATCGGGCGAGCATGAGCTGGTTTCCGATCCTCCTCGTCATTCACATCACGCTGGCGGTGGGCCTGCTGCTACCGAGCGTGCTCTTGCCATTCGTCCTGCGACGCAGCAGCAGCGACGGACCGCCCGGACCCGCGACTCGCGCGCTCATGGCCATGCAGGGCACCGGCACGATCATCATCGCGGCAGGACTGGCGATCACCGGCGCCGCCATGCTGTGGATTCTGGGTCCGGAGCTCCTCACGCAGCCATGGCTGATGGTTGCCCTGATCCTGTACGCCATCAACCTCGCGGTGGCGGCCTTCATCAGCCGGCCGAACCTGCGCCGCCTGATCGGCCTTCGACAAGCATCGGCCGACGACGAGACCTGGCGCCGCAGAGCGAGGCAGCAGCGTCTGGTGGCTTACGGGATGGCGGGCGTCATCGGCGTCATCGGCATGCTCATGAGCACGAAGCCGAACCTGTGGTGAGCGCGGCCTAGAAGCGCGGCAGCGGCAGAGGCCGGTCCATGACAAAAAAGATTGCGGCGACGATGAGGAACATCGCGATCGCGAAGAACAGCAACCAGCGAAGAACTTCCATGCTCGGGCTCCGGTACGGACCTGGTCGGCAGCTGACCGACGTCGGCACCGCCGATTCTACGGCCCGCTGTCCACCCTCGGCACCGATCCGGCGTCCGCTTTAGAATCCGCAGCGTGTCGCTCCGTCTCCACGACGCCCGCCGTGGCGGGCTCGTTGCCTTCGATCCGCTCCCGGACCGCGACCACGTCGGCCTGTACGTCTGCGGCGTGACGCCCTACGACACCGGCCACCTCGGGCATGCGTTCACCTATGTCAGCTTCGATGTGCTGCATCGGTATCTCGAATACCTCGGCTACGACGTCACCTATGTCCAGAATTTGACCGATGTCGACGACGACATGCTGCGCAAGGCGCGCGAGACCGGCGAGGACTACTTGGCGCTCGGAAACCGATGGGTTGCCACCTTCCTGACCGAGATGGCCGCGCTCAACTGGCTGCCGCCCGATCACTATCCGCGTGCGACGCAGCACATCGCGCAGGTGCTTTCACTGGTCGAGCGGCTCATGGAGAATGGGCTCGCCTACGCGGCCGAGGGCAACGTGTTCTTCGACGTCTCTGCCGATCCGTCCTACGGACAGCTCACGAAGATGTCGTCCGATGCGATGCTGCCGATCGCCAACGAGCGCGGCAACATCCCCGACATGCCCGGCAAGCGCGACCCGCTCGATTTCGTGCTGTGGCAGGCGTCGCTGCCCGATGAGCCCGCGTGGGAGTCGGCGTGGGGCCCCGGCCGCCCCGGCTGGCATATCGAGTGCTCGGCCATGGCGAGCGCCTACCTCGGCGAGCAGTTCGAGATTCACGGGGGCGGGGCGGATCTCGCGTTCCCGCATCACGAGTCTGAGCTCGCCCAGTCAGAGGGTGCCGGCGCCCCGCGACCGTGGGTGTCCCACTGGACCCACGCGGGCATGCTCGGCTTCAAGGGCGCGAAGATGAGCAAGTCCCTGGGCAATCTCGTGCTGGTGCGCGACCTTCTGCGCTGCTACCCCGGGGACGCCATCCGGCTGTACCTCATCGGTCATCACTACCGGTCGGAAGTGCACTACGCCGAGGCCGATCTGGCCCGCGCCGCCGATGTCGCGGCCACTCTGCGCCGCGCCTGCCTGCGTGCTGAGCAGCTCTCCCCCGCCGACCCGGCCTGCGCCGACCCATCCGATCTCGTGCAGCCGGTGGCCGGGCACCGGGCTCGATTCCTGGCGGCCATGGACGACGACCTCCAAACGCCCGATGCCGTCGAGCAGCTCGAGGCGCTCGCCGAGATTGCCCTCACCGCCGAAGACGACGCGGTGGCCGCGCAGGCTGGCTGGATGGTTCGGGAGCTCGGCGGCCGCATCCTCGGTATGCGCCTGGCGAATGTCTCCGCGCCCGAGGCGGCCATCAACGCGTGACGGACGACGAATCAGTCCCGATCAGCGTCCGCCTGGGCGAGGTCGTCCCGCCCGAGGATCCCGAGGACTGGACGCGCCCGCTGACCTGGGTGGCCGCACTCGGCATGCTCGCCGGGCCGATCCTGACACTCGCGTGGTTCATCGCCGCGCCGCCCACCGATACCTCGGTCGCACTTCCAGCGACATTCATGGTCGCGATCGCCCTCACGGCTGGCGCGGCCGCCACCGGCGCCACGCAGATCGGCGTTGCGCGCGCATTCACCGCCACGCTCGGCGCCGGGCTGTTCGGCGCGCTCGTGGTCATCATGCTTGGCGTCGCGACCGCAGGCGAACGCCAGGTCGGCACGGCCTCCCCGACCCTGGCCCACGCGTTCGTGGCGGCAGCGTCGGGCCTCGCCGGCGCCGCCATCGGCTCGGTCATCGCGGCCGTGGTAGCGAAACTCCGTTCGCGGATCGTCCGCTTCTTCCCCGCCATTCTCGCCGGCGCGGCCTGCGCTTTCGTCGCCGTCGCCGCCCTGATGTCCGGAACCTGACCTACCGATCGCCGACTGATCACTGCTTGTGCTCGTCAGCTTCGACGAGCAGGCAGGCGGCCTGGTGATCAGGTCCCACATCGAAGAGGGGCGGATCGACCGTGGGGCATCGGTCAAACGCAAGCGGGCAGCGCGGATGGAAGCGGCAGCCAGGGGGTATGCGCGAAGGATCAGGCGTCTCGCCGCTGAGGATCACCGGGGTGCGTCGCACCGACGGGTCGGGGATCGGCACCACCGACAAGAGCGCGCGGGCGTATGGGTGCTTCGGATCGGCCAGCACCTGGCGCGTCGGCCCGTGCTCGACGATGCGTCCGAGGTACATCACGGCGATCCGGTCGGCGTAGGCCGCGACTGTCGACAGATCGTGGGTGATCATCACGATGCCGATCCCCTGCTCGCGGGCCAGACCCGACAGCAGGTTGAGGATCTCGGCGCGGATGCTGACGTCGAGCATGCTGACCGGCTCGTCGGCAACCAGCAGCGTTGGTTCCAGCGCGAGCGCGGCAGCGATCACCACGCGCTGGCGCTGGCCCCCCGACATCTCGAACGCGAATCGGTCGACGTAAGCGTCGGTCGGGGTCAGGCCGGCAGAGGTGAGTGCCGTGGCGACCCGTGCCGCGAGGTCTTCCGGTGACGTTGCCACGCGGTGCACGCGGAGGGGCTCGGCGACGATCTCGTGAACCCGCATCCGGGGGTTGAGCGACTCGTACGGATCCTGGAAGACCATCTGCACCCGACGCCGGAGCTTCTGCAGTCCGCGGCCCGAGAGCGCGCCGACCTCGCTGCCCTCGAGCATCACGCGCCCGCTGCTCGGCCGGAGGAGCCCCATCAACAGATTCCCCGTCGTCGTCTTTCCGCATCCGGACTCGCCCACGATGGCGAGGACCTCGCCCGCGCGGAGCTCGAACGAGATGCCGTCGACGGCGCGCACGGGCGGCACCGCACGTCGCCGGACGAGGTCCCCGAAGGTGGCGCGGCCCGCGAACTCCTTCGTCAGGTCCTCGACCCGAAGCAGCGGCTCGGTCACGATCCACGCTCCTCGGGGTCGAGCAGGAAGCACGCCGCGCGACCGCCGGCGGCCGGGTAGTCGGGCGGCCGCTCGGCCCCGCAGCGATCGAAGGCATGCGGGCAACGAGGTGCGAAACGGCACCCAACCGGCATGTCATCGATGCGCGGCGGGGAGCCGGGGATGCCGCGCAGCGGACGATCGGGGTGCGCGAGGTCCGGGAACGACTGCAGCAGCTCCTGGGTGTACGGGTGCTGCGGCTCGCGGAACAGCGTGGCGGCTTGGTTCTCCTCGGCGACCCCACCGCCATACATGACGACCACCCGGTCGCACACCTGTGCCACCACGCCGAGGTCGTGGGTCACAATGATGATGCCCGTCCCGAAGTCCCGGGCGATTCCCCCCAGCAGCTCGAGGATCTGCGCCTGGATCATCACGTCGAGCGCCGTCGTCGGCTCGTCGGCCACGATGACGTCCGGGCCGCAGGACAGCGCCAGCGCGATCATCGCCCGTTGCCGCATCCCACCCGAGTAGGTGTGCGGGTACTCGTTCGCGCGACGCCGCCCGATCCCCACCCGCTCGAGCAGCTCCGCCACCTGATCGGCGGCCTCGCGCTTCGTGGTGCCAGGTGCGTGGAGACGCACCGCCTCGGCGATCTGGTCCCCGACCGTACGGACCGGGTTGAGGGCGTTCATCGCGCCCTGGAATACGAGGGACAGTCGGGTCCAGCGGAATGATCGCAGCGCCGGACCGTCGATGCCCAACAGGTCGTCGCCGTCGAACCAGACGCTGCCCGACACGACGCGCCCACCCGGCGGCAGCAGCCGCAGCACCCCGAGCACCGTCGTCGTCTTGCCGCAGCCCGATTCGCCGACGAGCCCCAGCGTCTCCCCCCGGTTGAGATCGAAGCTCACGCCCTCGACGGCCAGCTTCGGCCCGGCCGTGGTGTCGAACTCGATCGACAGGTCGCGGACGCGAAGAATCGGCGACGCATCGGCTGAGCTCCCCGTCATGGCCAGCGTCGGCGCGTCGAGCGTCGGGACGTCGCGGCCCCGCGCCACGTCCGACCCTGCCGCCTCGAGATGATGTCGCTTGAGGCGTGGGTTGAGCGCATCCTCGAGGGCCGTGCCGAGCAGGGTCGTCCCGAGCACGACCCACACGATCGCGAAGCCCGGCGGCAGCAGCGCCCACCACGCGCCAGCACTGACGGCCCCGCGGCCGAAGGCGAAGTTCAGCATCTGGCCCCAGCTGATGACCGTCGGGTCGCCGAGGCCCAGGAAGGCGAGGGTCGACTCGGAAAGGATCGCCAGGCTGATGACGAGCACCATGTTCGCCAGCATGAGCGGCAGCACCGCCGGCAGGATGTGCCGCCGCAGGATGTGCGCATCTCCCGCCCCGATGGCCCGGGCGCGCATGACGTACTTGCGCTCGCGGACCGTCAGCGCCTGGGACCGCACGAGTCGCGCCGTCGTCGTCCAGCCCAGGATGCCGATGACGAAGATGATCGTCCCCAGCGAGGGGCCGATGATGGCAACCAGCACGATCTGCAGCGCCAGGTCGGGGATGACCAGGAAGAAGTCGGTGATGCGCATGAGCACCGATCCGACCCATCCGCCCCGGTAGCCAGCCACGATGCCCACCAGGCCGCCGATGAACAGGGCGATGGCGGCCGCCGCGAACCCGGCGATCAGGGAGACCCTCGCGCCGTAGAGCAGCGATGAGAAGACGTCCTTGCCGCCGTCGTCCGTCCCGAGGAAGTGCTCGCCCGACGGCGCCTGGTAGATGTCGAGGATGCTGACCCGCACGTTCGCATACGGGTCGTACGGCGCCAGCACGGGCGCGGCGACCGCCACGAAGACGGCAAGCGCGAGCATCGCCGCCCCGATCACGCCCATGCGGTGGCGCAGGAACGAGCGCAGGGCACCTCGCGGCTCGACGCTGGGTGGCGCGGTTGCCTCGATCAGGACGCTCATCGGCTCATGCCTCGCTGACCCGCGGATCGAGCCAGCCATAGATGAGCTCCGCGATGAGGTTCGCCAGCACCACCGCCACCGCGATGAGCAGGAAGGCCCCCTGCAGCACCGGGAAGTCGCGGTCTCCCACCGCGTTGACCGTTAGCGCCCCGAGTCCCGGCCACGAGTAGACCGCCTCGACCTGGATGGCGCCGGAGACGGTGAATCCCAGGTTGAGGGCGATGAGCGTCACCATCGGCAGGATCGCGTTGCGCAACGCGTGGTGGCGAATGATGCGGTACGTCGAGAGGCCCTTGGCGCGCGCGGTCAGGATGTAGTCCTCCCCGAAGACGTCGAGCACGCTGCTGCGCATGATGAGCATGTACTCGCCGAGCAGGACCAGGGTGAGGGTCAGCGTCGGCAGGATGAGGTGGCGCCCGACGTCGATCGCGACGTCCAGTGGCGATTCGAAGCCCGCCCCGATGGTGATCCGCCCGGCGGTGGGCAGCCCGAACCAGTTCGCGCCGATGATGAGCAGGATGATGCCGAGGAAGAACGTCGGCAGCGACCACATGAACAGGCTGAAGGTGAGGGCGGTCACGTCCAGCGCCCGACCCCGGCGCCACGCCGCAAACAGCCCGAGACTGGCTCCGAACACGATGGCCAGGAACTGGGAGGGCAGGATCAACCACAACGTGTTCCCCAGCGCTTGGCCGATGAGTTCGCTGACCGGCTGATCGCGAAACGCGTAGCTCGTCCCGAGGTCACCGCGGCTGAGCGCCCCGAAGTAGGCCACGAATTGCGAGTCGAACGGGTTGCCGCCCTCGAGGTTGAGGAACACCGGCTTGTCGATCCCGAACCGCTCACGGAGTGCCTCCACCGCGGCCGGGTTCAGGCGCGGGTCCCGTAGCCCGGACTTCGCCGGGTCGCCGGGCAGGACCCGGAACAGCACGAAGTTGAAGGTGATCACCACGAAGATCGTGAGCAGCGCCCAGCCAATCTTGCGCAGCAGGTATCCGCCCCGCCCGCTCATCGGTCGACGTCAGCCATCACGTTGAGAGTCCCTCGCCGGGTACGGAACGGGGCCGAGCGTGACGACGCCCGGCCCCGGATCCTGACCCGCTTCTACTCGGCCGGTCGCAGGTTGATGAGCGAGGCCGAGTCCTCCAGCCCGAGGGTGGGATCGTTCTCCAACCATCCGGTGAAGGTGTCACTGCGCCACGCCTGGATCGAGACCTGGTAGTACGGGATGATGTACGGCAGATCCTCCACCAGGATGCGCTGCATCTCGCGGATGAGCTCGACGCGGGCATCCGGATCGGTCTCCACTCCCTGGCGGGCGTAGAGATCGTCGAAGTCGGGATTGCAGTACCCGGTCTCGCTGAATCCGGAGCCGATCTCCGAGCAGAGGCCGACGCCGAGCAGGAATGCCGGATCCGGGTCGGAGCCCCAGCCCCACAGCATCACGTCGTAGTCGAAGGTCGGGCAGCACACGCTGGTCAGGGTGTCGGGATCCAGCCCCTGGATCTCGATCGCCACGCCGATGTCCGACCACATGCCCTGGAGCAGCTCCGCCTCGCGCGGTGCCGTGTCGATGTCATCGGCGTAGTTGAAGCGGAAGGTAAGGTCGTCGCAGTCCTGGTCGGCCAGGCACTCGCGCACGCCGTCGCCGTCGCTGTCCTCGTAGCCGGCATCGTCCAGCAGGGCATTCGCCGCGTCGACGTCATAGGCGTAGTCCTGAACGTCGCTCGCGAAGAAGTCGCCGAGCCCCGGAGGAACCAGCGACAGGCCCGGCGAGCTGGTGCCGAGCGTGGCGACATCGATGATCTGCTGCTTGTCGACCGCGGTGGCCAGCGCCTGCCGGACCGCGAGATCCTTGAGCGCCGGGTGGCCCGAGCAGACGCCGTCGTCAGGCGGGCAGTCCTCGTCGCTGACGACGTTGAAGAAGACGTCGCGGAACGCACCGCCGGCACCGATGTCGGCGATGTGGACGGTCACGTTGTCATCGTTCTGGAGCGTGCTCACGGCCGTCGCCGGGAACTCGGTGATCGCGTCGACCCCGCCCGTAGTGAGCGCGGTGACGCGGGCATCGGGGTTCTCGATGGTCTGGAAGATCACGCCGTCGACGTTGGCGGGCGTCTGCCAGTACTCGGCGTTCGTCTCGAGCTCGACGAACTCGCCCTGGGAGTACTCGGCCACCTTGAACGGTCCCGAACCGATCATCTCGAGGTTCTGAAAGGCGACCGGGTCGTCCTCCGCCTCCCAGATGTGCTTCGGGACCACGTAGATGAACACCATGTTCGCCTCGAAGTTGCCGAGCGGCTCGGCCGTGGTCAGGACCACCGTCGTCGCGTCCGGCGCCTCGATAGTCTCGAAGTAGGAGGCGTAGGACGGCAGGAACGGGAAGCCCTCGGTGTCCTTGTACAGCTGGAGCGAGTAGGCGACGTCCTCCGCGGTGAGCGGCTCGCCATCGTGGAACGTGGCATCCTCGACGATCGTGAGCGTCCAGGTCAGGCCGTCATCCGATACCTGCCAATCGGAGGCCAGCTCGGGCACATATTCGCCGTCCGACGTGATGTCGATCGGCACGTCGTACATCAACCCGTAGAGCGTGTAGGACTCCGCGAGGACTCCGTTGCCGGGGTTCAGGCTGTCCGGCGATCCTCCCCAGCCGATGCGCACTGTACCACCGGTAGCGGTTCCCCCGTCGGATGGTGGCGCGGAGCCGCTGACCGGCTCGCTGGCGCCGGCGCTCGGCGACCCCTGGGATGCTCCACACGCGGCCAGGACCAGGCCGAGGATGATCAGGATTGCCAAGGGAAATCGACGAACTCGCACTGTCCCACCTACTTCCAGTCGCTAACAGCGGCGTTGGATGCCCGGGGCGGGACAGCCGCTCTGATGCGGGCGAGAATGGCACACCCCACGGAATCCGGTCAACGTTTCTGGCAATCCTGCGGAATCCGCGCACCTAGCAGCATGTGGCTCGCCATACTTTTTCGCCATGACCGAAGCCACCCCCCGCGCGCTCGTCCGCGCCCAGATTGCCGTCGAATCATTCTGCGTCGCGCCTGATGGCGCGTCCGTCGTCTACGCGTTGCGTCGCGTTCGGCGCGACGCCTACGAGTCGCATGTGTGGTGGCGCGCCTATCGCGGCGGCAGAGCGCGTCAGCTGACCCGGGGGCGCGTGCGCGACACGTCACCCGTCGTCTCACCCGATGGCTCGCGGGTCGCGTTCGTGCGAACCTCGATCGGCGATCCGAACGCCGTGGGGCAAGCCTGGATCCTGCCCGTTGACGGTGGCGAGGCATGGCAGCTCACGACCCTCGAGCACGGCGTCTCGAGCGTGCTGTGGAGCCGGGACGGGCGGAGTCTGGCGCTGGTGGCACAGGGCGGCGACCATCGCTTCGTCGTGGGCGACCATCGCAAGGGCCGGGCCCCGGTTGCCCGTCGCCTGACGCGCCTCGACTTCCGTGACGACGACTCCGGCCACGTCGTCCGCCGCGTCCATCTGTGGCTCGTGGCGGCGCGCGAGGGCGCCCGTCCGCGGCAGCTGACCAGCGGCGACTTCGACGTCCTTCATCCCGCCTGGGCGCCCGACGGCCGCCGCATCGCGTTCAGTGCCGACCGGGGACCCGACACCACCATCTCGCCGCGTCTGCAGATCTGGAGCGTGGGGATAGGATCCAAGCGACCGCGCATCCGCGAGCTGGCAAGCCTCGCAGGAGACGCGGATCGACCCGCGTTCTCTCCCGATGGCCGCCAGCTGGCCTTCATCGGCACCGATGTCGATGACCCGCCCGACAAAGTCCCTCCCGGCCTGTGGGTGATGGACCTGCCCGCCGGTCGCCCGCGGCCGCTGACCATGGCGCTCGACCGCCCGATCGGCGAGTGGGCGTGGTGCGACCTGCTGATGACCGACGAGACGCCGGGACCGGCATGGATCGACGATGCGACCATCGGCGTCATCGTGGGCGATCGGGGGCGCGACATCCCGTATCGGGTCACGCTGGACGGGGACGCGGAGGCGCTGATCGACGCGACCCAGCGCGTCGCCGCCTCCGGGATCCAAGCCGCCGACGGCCGGATCGTGATCGCCGCCGCGATCGACGGCGGAGCCGGCGACCTGTACGCGGTCGAGCGTGGCCGCCTGCGGCCGATCAGTCGCGAGGGGTCCTCGTGGATGCGCCGCTTCCCGTCGGTGGAGCTGTCCGAGCTCGAGCTGGCGGGCCCGGCCGGCCCGATCCACGCGTGGATGGCGTCGCCACCCGGCGCCGGACGCCGCCGGCTCCCCACGGTCCTCCACCTCCACGGTGGTCCCACCGGCGCCTGGGGTCCGGGCGGGACGATGGATGCCCTCACCCTGTGTGCGGCGGGTTACCGCGTCCTGATGCCGAACATCCGGGGCTCGGCCACCTTCGGTGCCGCCTGGGTCAACGCACTATCATCGAAGTGGGGTGAGGTCGATGCAGAGGACGCCCTGGCCGCGATCAGCGCAGCGGTCGAGCGCGGCCTGGCGGATCCAGAGCGCCTGGCGGTGATGGGCCTGTCGTACGGTGGGTTCCTGTCGCAATGGCTGGTCGGGGTCACCGATCGGTTCGCCGCGGCATCGGCCGAGAATGGCGTGGCAAACCAGATCAGCACCTGGGCCAACTCGTTCTTCGGCGTCTACTACAACCGGCGTGCGGGTCTCGGCGACCCGCTCAGCGACCGGGGCATGCGGGCGCTGTGGAAGTCCTCCCCGATGCGCAACGTGGCGAGGGTCACCACCCCGCTGCTCATGCTGCAGTCGGAAGAGGACCGGATCTGTCCGGCGTCGGACAACGAGCAGTTCTTCACGGCGCTCAAGGTGCTTGGACGCGAGGTCGAGATGATCCTCTATCCCGAGGAGCATCACTCGATGAAGAGCTCGGGCCGGCCGGATCGCCGGATCGACCGCATGGAGCGGATTCTCGCCTGGTTCGACCGCCACCTGAAACACTAGGACACTCCAGAACATCCGCATTCAGAGATCGCTGCTGGCACTTGATCGTGCCAGCTCACAAGAGTGAGACTGAGGGGTGGTCTTGACTAGGCCGGTGACTTGCGGCTCAGACGATCGGCGAGGCCCCCGATGGTCAAGGCCAGACCCAGCCCCAGGATGCCGATTGCGGCGATGAGCCGGAACGCCTCGCCCCCGAAGGCGATGGCGAAGACGAGGTAGGCGATCACGCCACCGACGGCAATGCCGGAGCCGATCCACTTGAATGCCGGCGCATCGGCGATCCATCCGGCGGCGTACATGCCGAGTCCGAAGCTGAAGGGGAGGACGCTCCACAGGTAGCTCCAGGCCGCCCATCGGTCGCTCAGGCTGGTGTAGAGCAGCGCGCCGCCCACGCCGGCCAGGATGACGCCGGGAATGACCATGCCCGCTCGAAGCCGTCGGTTCTGGCGACCGAGCAGGCTCGGCACCAGAAAGAAGAGCGACAGGCCGATGATCAGCAGCGGCCACCACGCCAGGACATCGTCGCCGATGCCGAGGTCGCGAAGGAAGCCGATGAACGGTTCGCTGGCCAGCACCACGACGCCGACGAGCAACAGGAGCAGTCCGGCGATCAACTCGATGGTGCGACTCACGCCGGCGAGTATACGGTGGCATCATGCTCACCGATGCCCGCTGGTCCTCGCCTCCGTTCGCTGCTGCGCGTGCTCGGGCGTCGGCTGGCACGCACGCGGGGGTCGCTCCGCGTCGCCGGGGTCACTGCCGAAATCACGATCAACCGCGACCGCTGGGGCATCCCGCACATCGAGGCCGCTGCCGACGCTGACGCCTGGTTCGGCCTCGGCTTCTGCCACGGGCAGGACCGAGCGTTCCAGCTCGAGCTCCTCGCGCGAGCCGGACGCGGCACGCTCGCGGCGCTGGTCGGCCCGGCCGGTCTGCCGATCGACCGACTGTCGCGCACCTTGGGCTTCGGGCGCATGGCCGCCGCGCAGGTTGCCGCTCTCGACGACGACGTGATCGCGACCGTCACGGCCTACGTCGCCGGCGTGAACGCCGCCGCGCTGGCAACGCCCCGTCCACATGAGCTCGTGGTCCTCCGCGCGCAGCGGTCCAATTGGCGCGTGGATGACGTGCTCGCTTTTCTGGGACTTCAATCGTTGTCGTTGGCGGGCAACTGGGACGCCGAGCTGGCGCGGCTCCAGGTTCTCCTGCTCGATGGGCCGGAGGCGCTACGCGCCGTGGATCCCACG
>JACDHU010000117.1 GCA_013820865.1 Chloroflexota bacterium | reverse complement strand
TTCAGGACAGAAGCCATGCCCGTTGGGACAAATGCCGTTGTGGCGGGCATCAGCAGCGAAAGCGCGTCGTGAGCGGCCGGCTCGGAGCGCGGATGACATGATCTGGCCCCCATCTGCCGGGCTATTGCCCGCCAGCGCGGCGTATGACCCAACGCGGGTCGCCGTGGCGCCAACTGCCGCCCACACGGGCATTGGCACAATCAGCGAGCCGATCGGCACCGACCTCGCCGCGCCGTCAGGACCGATCCGCTCGCGCGGGTTGGGCGACGTGGCCGTTCTCGCTGCTAGTTGCCTTCGATGGGACGGGTGTGAGCGGGACGTCCCGTGCTGCTCCCGTTTCGGCCCGGATGATGTGCATCACCGCGTTGATGAGTGCCAGGTGCGTGAAGGCCTGCGGGAAATTGCCGAGATGGCGACCGGTGTCGGGGTCAAGCTCCTCCCCGTACAGGCCAAGCGAGCTCGCGTAGGACAGGAGCTTTTCGCACAGGCGCCGCGCCCGCGGAACTTCGCCGATCTCGACCAGCGCCGACACGAGCCAGAAGGAGCAGATCGTGAACGATCCCTCGGCTCCGGATAGCCCATCATCGGTCTGTTCGGTGCGGTAACGCAGGACGAGGCCGTCATCGGTCAGCTCGTCGGCGATGGCGAGGATGGTGCGACGCAGCCGCTCGTCATCGGGCGGGAGGAATCGGACCAGGGGCATGAGCAGCAGCGAGGCATCGAGCGCATCGGTCTCGTAATGCTGGGTGAAGACGCCCCGGTTGTCGGTGCCATTGGCGCAGATGTCAGCGTGGATCTCATCGGCGGCGATCTGCCAGCGTTGGGCAAGGTCGTGCTCCTGACGCAGCCGCGCCAGGCGTGCGCCCCGGTCGGCCGCAACCCAGCACATCACCTTGGAGCTGGTGAAGTGCTTCGGCTCGCCGCGGACCTCCCAGATCCCGCGATCGGGTTCACGCCAGTTGTCGAGCGCGGCTTCCACCTGGCGCACCAGGATCGGCCAGATGCGTTCGTCGAGCCGATCGCGCGAATTGGTGTGCAGGTACACCGAGTCGAGCACGGCGCCCCACATGTCGTGTTGGCGCTGCCCGTAGGCGGCATTCCCGATCCGGACCGGTTGAGCGCCCTCGTAGCCGGACAGGTGCTCAAGGATCTGCTCCGTCAAGGCACGCTCGCCGTCGATGCCGTACATGATCTGGAGCTCGTCGTCGCGCTCGGCGACATCGGCGATGAAGGCGATGTAGTCGTCCGCCTCCCAGTCGAAGCCGAGCGTGTAGAGGCCCCAAAGCGCGAAGGTCGAATCGCGGATCCAGCTGTAGCGGTAGTCCCAGTTGCGTTCGCCGCCCGGCGTCTCCGGCAGCGAGGTGGTGGCTGCCGCGACCACGGCTCCGGATGGCGCGTACGTGAGTCCTTTGAGGGTCAGGGCGGACCGCTCGAGATGGGAGCGCCACGGATGATCCGGGAAGGTGCCGCGCGCCAGCCAGTGCTGCCAGTGGTGCGCGGTCCAGACCAATCGCTCGTTTGCGTCCTCGGTGGTCCGCGGCGCGGTGGCGCCGTTCCACGATAGGGCACAGAACCGCGTCTCGCCCTCCTTGATCAGCGTTCGGGCAATCGCGCGCGGTCCCTCGAAGCCGATGTTCATGTCGCTCGTCAGCACAAGGTCCACGTCACTCGTGTCCGAGCGGCAGGAGCCCTGGCGATAGCCATCCTCGGTGTAGCTCCACGTGCCGCTCCCGCGCCCGTAGTCAAAGACCGGCTCACAGTCGAGGGACAGCTGCATCTCGCCGTTCACGCAGCGCACGCTTCGCAGCAGGACGTGGCTGGCGTCGTAATCGGTCGGCGCGCGGCGCTGGGTCTTCGACCGCTCCTCGGTGTGGCGCCACGGACCGATGAGCAGCACGTCGCGCACGATGATCCAGCCCGTGGGCGATCCCCAGCTCGTCTCGAGCACCATGGTGCCGGGCAGATAGCGCCGTGCGGCCGGGACGGTGATGTCGGATGGTCCGAGGCGGAAGCCGCCGGCATCGCGGTCGAGGATGGAGCCGAAGACGCTCGGCGAGTCCATGCGCGGTAGGCACAGCCACTCGATATTGCCGCTGGCGGCCACGAGGGCCGTGGTTTCGCAATCGGACAGAAATCCATACTCGCCGATGGGCGGAAATGGTGAGCTGTCGAGACGCATCTTGCGGGCACGACGGCGCGGATCGCTGGGTTGCCCGTTCGTGCTCATCCTTCGCCTCCCGGTTTGTGGGGCGACAGTCTCACACGTTCGTGCCCATCATGCCAAGAAGCGGCTCGACGTTGGTCCTGGGCTCAGATGTCAGCCTCGAACGTGTTGCAGGCGTCGGGGTCCTGCTGCTCGAGCCCGGTGGTGAACCACTGTTGGCGCTGCTCGGACGAGCCGTGGGTCCAGGTTTCCTGGTTGACCTCGCCCTGCGTCTGCTCCTGGATATGGTCGTCGCCGATGACCGATGCCGCGTCGAGCGCCTGGTCGATCTGCTCCTGCGTGATCGGTTCGAGATAGTCCGTGTCGACCGCGTTGCCGGTCCACACGCCGGCGAAGCAATCGGCCTGAAGCTCGGTTCGCACCGCGTCGCCCTCTGCGCCCGCGTCACGACCGGCGTCGAGGAATCCGAGCAGGTTCTGGACATGGTGGCCGTACTCGTGGGCAACCACGTAGGCCTCCGCCAACTCTCCACCCTCGGCGCCGAACTGGGTCTCGAGCTGCTCGAAGAAGCCGAGGTCGATGTAGATCGTCTGGTCGAGCGGGCAGTAGAACGGCCCGACCGCGCTCGATGCGCTGCCGCACTCGGTGTTCACGCCGTCGGTGAACAGCACGGTATCGGCCTCGGTGTAGGACTGGCCGGAAGCCTCGAAGGCGTCGGTCCAGTACGCCTGGACGCTGTTCACGAAGCCGACGATCCGGCAGTCCTGCCGCTCATTGGCGTCCGCGCCGGTCTCGCACTCCTGCACGAGGTCGCTGGAGGCCGGGCCGGCATCTGTGCCGGGGCCACCGGTCAAGCCGCCCATGATGTCGCCGAGATTGCCGCCGCTCAGCAGGGTCAGGGCGACCAGGAGAACCAGCCCACCGAGGCCACCGCCGATCGCGATGCCGCCGCCGCGCGTTCGACGGCCGCGCCGGTCCTGCACCTGGCCTGGATCGAGCTTGGCATCTGGTCGGAAGGTCATCGGGTCAGGACATAGCGTGCAGCGTGCCAGCAGGACGCGCCCCGTACTTCCGTGCATGGCGTGCATGACACTTCGGGGTGATGATCGGCCGGACATGCAGCTCTTTGGCAGGCCGGGTCAGCGCTGGGCGTGGCTCGGCATCAGCGCCGATCCCTATCTCTTCTACACCGCCACGCTGGTTCCCATCGCGGTGGTGGTTGCATTGGCCGGCCGCCAGGCCGTAGAACTTGCCGCGGCGCTGCTCACGGGCGCACTCGCGATCGCGGTTCAGGCGCTGCTCGGCCGAATCGGCGCGAGCCACCATCTCAACGGCCGCGTGCCCTGGCAACTGGTGCGTCTCGTTCCGCCGATCGCATTCGTGGCAATCGCCTCGCGACTCATCGGCGGCCCGTCGTTGCCGCTCATCGCGATGTTCATCCCGATCGTCGCTGCTGCTGCCGCGTCAGGAGCGACGCAGGGCGCCACCGCGGCCGCCCTGGTGGCCTTCGTCCTGCTCGTTCCGGAACTGAGCACGCTCGGTTCGACCAGCACGCTCGGTCTGCGCGCCATCACACTGGCGGGCGTGACGCTCGTCCTGGCGTTCGGCACGCGGCGCATTGTTCGCGCGCTTGAGCAGGCGTTGGTTGCGTCGCGGGCAGCGATGGTGGCTGAGCGGAGGCGGACACGCCAGATCGCGGCCCTCGAGACGGTCGGGCGCCTGCTTGCCGCGGGTGGCGAGAGCTCCGGACAGATGGAGCCCATCGTTGACGTGATTGCGCGCCAGTTCGGGTACTCGCACGTCTCGGTCTATCTCGGCGATGCGCGGTGGGTCCAGTTGGCCGCGCAGCGGGGATACACCACGCCCATCCCCTCGTTCGACGGCTCGGCGGGAGTCGCCGGCCGCGTCATGAGCAGCGGGCAGCTCGCATTCGTGGCTGATGTCAGTACGGATCCAGACTGGATCGCGGGAGAGGCGCCTGTGACGAGCTTGATCTGCGCTCCGCTCACTTTTGACAACCGCTTCCTGGGGCTGCTGAACGTCGAGACGCGGGGGGCACGGCGATTGGATGAAACGGATCGCAGCCTCGTGATGATCATGGCAACGCGGGTCGCCAGCGCTGTGGCGCTTGGACTGGATCGGCATAAACTCGCCTCGCGCGCGGAGCTCTTCCGCGACGTCGAGGCCTTCGGCCGCGAGGTGACCGGCTCGCTGGCGCTGGAGCCACTGGCCAGGATGATGGTTGAAGCCATCGGACGAGTCGTGAAGGCGGACACGCTGGTCGTGACACTCCTCGATCGCAGCGATGGTTGCTACCGGGTGCGCGGCGTGCGCGGCGTGGCAGAGGCAGCTGTGGGTCGTGAAATCGAGATTGGCGAGGGCCTCACGGGCCGGGCGATCCGAGATCGAGCGATTGTCATCGACGATACGCAGACCCCCGACAAGATTCCGCGAACCGTTCGCGACCTCAACGTCCCGCCACTCGCACAGGGCGTCTGTCTGCCGTTGATCAGCGACGGCGTCGTCGTCGGAGCTTTCGCCATCGGGCGAACGACACACATGTCTCGGTTCACCGATCTCGAGGTCGAAGGGTTGCAGTTGCTGGCCAGCAGTGCCGCCCTGGCAGTCGCCAATGCCTTCCTCCACGCGGAGGTCGCGGAGATGGCCGTGCGTGACTCGTTGACGGGCCTGTATAACCGCCGCCACTTCGACGCGGCCCTTGACAGGATGCTGGCGGCGCATCGACGGGAGCGGCTGACGGGCCAGCGGCCGCTGAGCGCCATCTTCTTCGACCTCGACCATTTCGGGCTCTTCAACAGGGACCACGGCCACCAGGCTGGGGACCAGGTGCTCAAGGTCTTTGCGGAGGTGCTCGTGGCGCGGTTCCGCACGAGCGACCTGGTCGCGCGCATCGGTGGCGAGGAATTCGTCGCCGTGCTCGACGGAGCTGACCTCTCGGCCGCCATGGCCGTTGCCAACGATGTCCGTGAGCTGCTCGAGCGGCGCAGTGTGAGGGCGGAGGACGGCACCGAGCTGCGGGTGACGGTGTCGGCCGGATGCGCTCAGCTGGGCGATGAAGATTCGACGAGCGAAAGCCTGCTGCGAGCCGCGGACCGCGCTCTCTTCATGGCCAAGCGCGCGGGCCGCGACCGGGTCGTCGCAGCTTAGGGCGAGAGCCGCTCCGCGAGCCAGCCGATCGCGGAGGGGTAGCGCCATTCGATGCCTGCGTGGGTGCCGTCGAACAGCTCGAATCGAAGACGGTCACCCCCGACGCCAAGGGAGACGAGCTCCGCGTTGAACGCCTCGGCCCCGAGGTCGAGGTAGTAGTCGTCGCTCCGCCCGGAATCGATCCAGATGCCCCGCAGCCCGCGCAGCGCGTCGGCATGGAGCGGAGCCATGCGCACGGGATCCCAGGCGAGCCATCGGTCCCAGATGTCGGGCAGCAGCCGCCCGGTCAGCGGGTCGAACGGAAGGCGGACCGTGCCGTCGGCATCGGCGGAGTAGCAGGCGGCCATACACCAGACGTTGAGCATCGTGCCGTCGGAGCCCTTCGAGCGGCCCGGGCGGGAGCGCAGATCGGACCAGAATGCGTCATACGAACCGTCGTACTCGTCGCGGAGGGCGCGGGCCGCTTCGCGGAAGTCGGGCTGATAGCAGACCTCGAACAGCGCATCCCCGGCGTGGGTTGCGAGACCGCCGAACAGGTCGGGGCGCAGCATGGGCGTGATCATGGCGCCGTAGCCGCCGCTGCTCTTGCCCGCCACGCCTCGGTGAGCGGCGCCCACAAGCGTGCGATAGCGTCCGTCCACGAACGGCACGATCTCGTCGCACAGGTAGGTGTGATAACGGCCGGTGGCGGGGGAGTCAACGAACTGCGATCCGCCCAGGCGCGTCCAGGCGTCGACGAAC
>JACDHU010000004.1 GCA_013820865.1 Chloroflexota bacterium | reverse complement strand
CACCAGGTGATGACAACCGAGCTGCGCTGGGGAGACCGAACCTATCTGATGGGGATCATCAACGTCACGCCCGACTCGTTCTCCGGCGATGGGCTCGCAGCGAACGGCCGCAATCTCGACGACGTCGTGGTGGCAGCGGTCACGCAGGGCCGCGCGTTCGTGGCCTCGGGCGCGGACATCCTCGATGTCGGCGCGGAGTCAACCCGGCCACGGAACGCCTACGGCGATCACCCCGACGTCAGCGCGGAGACCGAGGCGGCACTGGCGATTCCTGTGGTCCGCGCGCTGGTGGCGGAGCTTGGGGCATCGACCCTCATCAGCATCGACACCAGCAAGGGCGCGGTGGCGCGCGCCGCGGTCGATGCCGGCGCGCGGATCATCAATGATGTCTGGGCCGCGCAGCACGATCCTGGAACCGCGGACGCAGCCGCGGCCGGCAAGACGCACCTGGTGCTCATGCACAACCAGGAGGGCAACGTCTATCCGGACGGCGTCTTCGACACTGTGGTGACCTGGCTGCACGACGCCATCGACGCGGCCGCAGCCCGTGGCGTCCCTCGAGATCGGATCGTGGTCGACCCCGGTATCGGATTCGGAAAGGGCACCGCGGAGAACCTGGAGCTGCTGCATCGGCTTGGTGAGCTCAAGCAGTCGTTGGGTGGTCTGCCGATGCTGGTCGGCACCAGTCGTAAACGCTTCCTTGGCGAGCTGCTCGACGGCGCCGCCCCCGACGACCGGGTCGAGGGCACGGCGGCCACGGTGGCGCTGGCGATCGGAGCTGGCGCCGACATCGTGCGGGTCCACGACGTGGCCACCATCTCGCGGACGGTGCGCATCTCAGATGCGGTGGTGCGTCGGTGAGCGCGGAGGGCTATCCGGATCGGCTCAGCCTGGTCGGCATGCGATTCACGGCGCGCCACGGCGTCCTGCCGCACGAGAAGGTCGATGCCCAGTCGTTCGAGGTCGACGTCATCCTCCACGCCGATCTCGCCGATGCCGCCGAGCGCGACCTCCTCGATGCAACCATCGACTACGCCGGGGTCTTCGACCTCGTTCGTGGCCTGGTCGAGGGTCGCTCCCACAATTTGATCGAAGCGCTGGCCGGCTCGATTGCCTCCGCGGTGCTGGCGTCCACTGACCGGCGGTTGGTCGATGCGGTCGAGATCCGCGTCCGCAAGCCGGACGCGCCGATAGACGGCCACTTCGACACCGTCGAGGCGACACTCACGCGGCGCCGCACCGGCTAGTTGTCGGCCGGCAGCTCGCCCAGGGTCACGTCGATCTCGCGAACCGAATTGTCGCGGAGGACCCGCAGGGTGATCGTGTCGCCCGGGGCATGCGGCAGGATCAGGGTCGACAGATCGTGCTCCATGGTGATCTGCACGTCGTCCACGGCCACGATGACGTCTCCCACGCGCAGGCCCGCGGCCTCTGCCGGGCTGCCCGCAAAGATCGGGCTGCTCCCGCCATCGGTCGTTCCAATCAGGGCACCGGCATCGACCGGCAGATCCTGCTCATCCGCGATGGCTGCCGAGACCGGCACGTAGTAGACGCCGATCCAGGGCCGAGTCAGCGGATCGCCGGCGAGCGCCTGGTCCATGATCGGACGCGCCACGTCGATCGGGATCGCGAACCCCAGGCCCTGGGCATTCGTGCTGACCGCGGTATTGATGCCGATCACCTGCCCCGCGCTGTTGACGAGCGGGCCTCCGGAGTTGCCGGGGTTGATGGCGGCATCGGTCTGGATCAGATTGCGCAGGGTCTCTGCGCTCGTCTGGCTGGCGTCCGAGGCGGTGATCTGGCGGCCGAGACCCGAGACGATGCCGGTCGTGACGGTGTTCTCGTAGCCCAGCGGGTTCCCGATGGCGATGGCCAGCTGGCCCGGCTGCAGGCCCATTGACGTGCCGATCGGTGCCGTCGGAAGGTCCTCGCCGTCGATCGTGACGATGGCAAGGTCGGTGAGCGTGTCGATGCCGTAGACCGTGCCGTCGAACGAGCGACCGTCATTGAGGATGATCGTCAGCGCCGACGCATCCTCGACCACGTGGCGGTTGGTCAATATCCAGCCGCTCTCGTCGTAGATGACCCCTGACCCGGTTCCGCTGGCCCTCAGCAGCCCGTCACCCTGGGTGCGGATCGTCACGACCGCCGGAGCCACGCGATCGACCGCGTCGATCACGGCGCTCGACTCGTCGATCCGAACGTCGCTGACGCGGTCCGCGTCCGGCGTCGCAGCCGGAGCCACGCCGACCTGCGGGACCGGCTCCGCCATGAGGTTGGAGACCGCGACGGCCGAGAGCGCCCCCGAGGCAATGCCGGCGACAATCGCGATGACGATGACCGGCAGAGCTCCAAGTCCTCGTCTCACGGTCACGGCCGGGGAACGACGGGCGGGGCGGCTGGACCATGCGGGTGCCGCCTGCCAGGTGGATCGGTAGGCTTCACGCTGCGGCGTGGGCCCGTAGCGCTGGACCTCGACCGGCTCGGTCGGGTCGCGGTCAGAAGATCGGTCTGCGTCGTGCGTCATCGGTTCATCAGTGCCTGTGCTTCGGGTGCCTCACGCGGCGGATTACGTATCACGGTACCGAACCCGGGTTACGTGCGGGAACGTGGCCTCGTGAAGATTCGTTGACCTTCACCTCGTCGGCGATCGTGTCGGCCGCAGGCGCTCGCGGCAGGGTGATGCGAAACGCGGTCCCCTGGCCCGTCACGCTCTCTACGTCAATCTCGCCGGCATGCATGTCCACGATGGAACGCACGATGGCCAGCCCGAGCCCACTTCCCGACGCCCTGGCCTGCCCGGTGTTCGTGCCGCGGAAGAAGCGCTCGAAGATGCGCGACAGCTCGTCCGCCACGATCCCGGGCCCGGTGTCGCGCACCTCGATCGCCGCGCCATCGGGGGAATCGGCCAGGTGGATCGAGACCGATCCGGCGCTCGGAGTGAACTTCAGGGCGTTGCCGATCAGGTTGGTGAGGAGCTGCACGATGCGTTCGCGATCAAAGCGCAGCTCGACCGGGTCGGCCGGAACGACGCTGTCGAGAGCGACGCCGCGCTCCATGGCGACCTCGGAGAGCGCCTGCACCACGGCCTGCACCGGATCGCGCAGGTCGCCGTCACGCATATCGAGCGGGAAGATGCCCGCGTCAATGCGCGAGAGGTCCAGCAGGTTCGTGCTGAGCCATTCGAGTCGGCCGATCTGCTCGGTCGAGCGCTCCAGGAACTCCCGGCGCGTGGCCTCATCCACCTTGCCGTCCGCCTGGAGCTCGGTGTACATGCGCAGCGCCGCGATCGGCGTCCGCAGTTCATGGCTCACGTCCGCGACGAACTCGCGCAGGCGGTCCCGGTCGGCTTCGAGCATGCGCAGGGTACCGGCCAGCCGGTCGGCCATCACGTTGAACTGTGCCGCCAGCTCGTCCACCTCCAGCACGCCCGATGGCTCTGCCCGCTCGTCAAGCTGGCCCTGGGCGACGCGGCCTGCCACCCGTCGCAGACGACCGATGGGAACCGTGAGGCTCCGTGCCGCGACGATGCCGGTCACCAGCGACACCGCCAGGGCCAGGACGCCCGCGGCGAGAAGCGCACTCTGGATTCGCTCGAGCGTCTCCTCCCGAGTCGAGAACGGGTCGCTGATGACGACGAAGTAATGCGTGCTGGTGCCGCTCGGAAGATCGACCTCGACGCGGGCCCGGATCGGACCGACGGCAGAGTCCTTTCTCAGCCTTTGCGCCTCCAGCGCGGCGACATCAGACTCCGGCGGGGTTGCCTGGGCGACCGGCTCGTCATCGGCGTTGATGATGGTCACGGTGGCGCTGAAGATCCGGGCGGCCTGTGCGGCAACATTGGGCACGATGCGCGTGTCGCGCAGCTCCTGCACCTCGGCGGTGTTGCGTCCGAGCTCGCTGCCGCCGAATCGGATGATCTCCTGGCGCAGCAGGATGCCGGTCGAGGCAGCCGATGTCGCCACCAGCTCCTGCGTCTGCTCGGTGAAATAGCCCGGCAGGATCTGGTTGATGGCAAGCCCGGACACGACGAGGCCAACCAGCGCCACCGTGGCCAGCGTCGTGATGAGCCGGGCGTTCAGCCGCTGGAGAACGGCGAGCGGGCCGCGCGGATCGAAGCGTGCCCAGCGGCTTGCCGCCGTCGGCTCGACCTCAGTCCTCGGCGAAGGCATAGCCAACGCCGCGCACGGTGCGGATGTAGCGGGGATGGCCCGGATCAGGCTCAATCTTGTCGCGGATGTGGCTGATGTGGACGTTGATGGTGCGCTCGTCCTGCACCAGGGCATCGTCGTAGTCACGGACGAGCTCGAGCAGCTGCCCACGGGTGTAGACGCGCCCCGGCCGTGCGGCAAGGTGGCGCAATAGGTCGAACTCGGTCGTCGTGAGACCGATGCGCTCGCCGTCGCGCGTGACGCGCCGCCGCTCGAGGTCGATCACCAGGTTCCCGCGGCGCAGCGTGCGTCCCGTCTGGGTATCCGCCAACTCGCCGTACGCCCGCCGCAGGAGCGCCTTGATGCGGGTGACGAGCTCGCGAACGCTGAATGGCTTCACGAGGTAGTCATCGGCTCCCATCTCCAGCCCGACGACCTTGTCCACCTCGTCCGCGCGGGCGGTCAGGAAGATGACCGGCGCCCGCGTTTCGCGGCGCAGCTGGCGCAGGACCTCGAACCCATCGATCCCTGGCAGGCGGACGTCGAGCACCACGAGGTCCGGCGCGGCATCGGCAAAGTTGGCGACCGCATCCTCGCCAGTCGGCTGGACGGTGACGTCATAGCCCTCGCGCTCGAGGGCGATCTGGACGCCGCGTGCGACGGCGGGCTCGTCCTCCACGATCATGATGGTGCCGGGCATGTGCGTGAGTATAGGAACGAATGGACACGTCGCGGTTGCGCGTACCTGAAGAAGCGTCAATCTTCGCGAGAGAGCGCCCACAGCGCACGTCGGTCACCGATTCGTTCGATCCTCGCCGCTTGCCCGCCCCGAGCTTGCGAGGTACCATGCCCGCTCGCACTCGAATGCATCTGCGATCAATTCGGTGCTGCCCGCCGTTCGAACAACGAGCGAGCGCAGGCGCCCGACGACAGAGAGGATCACCACGACCGATGGACCTGGAGCTCACCCTCGACGCGCGTGAGGCGCAGGGCAAGGCCAACAAGCGCCTTCGTCGTGAGGGAATCGTCCCCGGCGTCGTGTACGGCAAGGGCGAAGGCTCGACCAACGTCCAGGTCAATGCCAAGACGTTCGAGACGCTGTATCGCGCCGCGGGTCGAACGTCGGTCGTGAAGTTCCGCCTGCCGGGCGCCAGCCGCGCCAGCAGCGGCTTCATCAAGAGCGTGCAACGCCATCCCCTGAGCCGCCAGGCGATCCACGTGGACTATTACCTCGTCAACCTCAAGGTCGAGATGGAAGTGGATGTCCCGCTCGTCTTCACCGGTGAGGCGCCCGCGGTCGAAGCCACCGGCGGCACGCTGCTCCACAACCTGTCGAGCATCCACGTCAAGGCGCTGCCAAGCGACATCCCTCATGAGATCGAAGTGGATGTCTCGGTCCTGCGCAGCCTGGACGTGGCGATCCATGTGCGCGATCTCAACCTCAACCGCGACCTGGTCCACGTGCTGACCGATGGCGACGCGCTCGTCTCGACGGTGGTTCCGCCGCGGGTCGAGGAGGAGCCGGAGCCGGTGGTCACCGAGGGCGATGAGGTCGAGGGTGAGGCCGCCGAAGGCGAAGGTGCCGAAGGCGACGCCGCCGCTGGTGAAGGTGCCGAGCCGAGCGAGAACGCCGAGGAACCCGCCCAGTCCTGATCGTGTCGGCGAAGTTTCGGACGGGCTGGTCAACGAACGCGCTTACTCGCCGATGAGTTCCTGAACCTCGGCCTGGATCGCAGGGAAGTCGGCCTCGAGGACGTAGCCGCGGCCGTCGTCACGATCTCCCTCGAACGTGATCAGCGGCGGCTCGATCAGCACGTAGCGGACCTCCGCGTCGGCCGTGCGTCGCGCGAGCTCCATCAGCGTGCCGAGCTCGTCCAGCGGAAGATCGGTCTCCAGTGAGTCGAGGCCGTCGAGGAGAGTTTCGAGATCCACTTCGGTCTCCGGATTCACCAATTTCGCAACGAGCGCGACGAGCACCTCCTGCTGACGCCCCATCCGCCCGTAGTCCTGGTCGACTCGCGTGCGAACGTAGCCGTTGGCCGTGAAGCCGTCGATCTCCTGCGGCCCGGGCTCGAGATCGAGGTCGACGATCGGATCGGTCAGCGGAGCGTCGGGTTTGACCTCGATGGTGCCCACCGCGTCCACCAGTCGCGTGAAGTCGTCCATGTCGAGCACGACGTAGCCGTCGATCGGCACGTCGTAGAGCGCCGACATGGCGCCGACCAGCGCGTCGATCCCCTGTTCCTGGTACAGGGCGTTGATCTTCTTGTCGTACGTGCCACCGTCCTCGAGCGGCACGTCGACCGTGTCGCGTGGCAGCGAGATCAGGGTCAGCTCGGACTGGTCGGCGGAGGCACTGACGACCAAGAGCGAGTCGGCGTTCGGCGCATCACCGTTCTCCTCGCGCGCGGCGTTGAGATCGGTCCCGACGTACAGGATCGTCCAGCGCCGGTCCAGCAGGTCGGCCGCGAGCGAAGGCGCAGCCGAATCCGATGGCGCAGCACTCTCCGGAGGTGGCGAAGCCGACGAACCGGGCGTTGGTGTCTCGGATGGCCGTGAGACGACGAGGAACCCGATCACGGCGGCCACGACCAGAACGACAAGACCGATGACGATGGCGGAATTTCGTTGCATGTCACCATTCTGGCCGGATCGAGGTGGCATCATCGGGCGAATGAGCACCGACCGGCCGATCAACCTGTCCGACTATGAGCCGATGGCCCGCACACGGATGGATCCGGGTGCCTGGGACTACTACGCCGGCGGCGCTGGCGACGAGCGCAGCCTGGCTGACAACCGGCTCGCTTGGGATCGACTGCGACTGCGCCCTCGGGTCCTGGTTGACGTCGCGCAGCGCGATCTCTCGACGACGGCGTTCGGCGTGCATCTCGACCACCCGATCATCGTGGCCCCCATGGCCGCGCATGACCTGGCACACCCCGACGCCGAACGAGCGACCGCGCGAGGTGCGGCGGCGGCCGGTGCGCTGCTCACCCTGTCGACGATCTCATCGGTCCCCTTGGAGGAGGTCGCGGCAGTCGAGCCGGCGGCACCACGCTGGTTCCAGCTGTATACCCCGGTTGACCGGGCGGATACGGAATCCCTGGTGCTGCGTGCGGTCAATGCCGGCTTTTCCGCGCTCGCCGTCACGGTGGACCTCCCCCTACCGGGGAACCGGGAGCGCGACGACCGGAATCGATTCGTGCTGCACATGGGCGCGCACCTCCCAGCGGATCAGCCGACCGACGAGACCGGAATCGTCGTCCTGCCGACGTTCGATTGGGACGAGCTTCTGTGGCTGCGTTCGGTGTGCCCCATTCCGCTCATTGCCAAGGGAATTCTGCGGGCCGATGACGCACTGCGTGCCGTCCACGCCGGCTGCGACGGTATCTGGGTCAGCAACCACGGTGGACGGCAGCTCGACACGGCCATCGCCGGCGTGGACGCGCTGCCCGAGGTTGCCGACGCCGTCGGTGACCGGGCGCTGCTGGTCGTTGACGGCGGCGTGCGTCGCGGGATCGATGTTCTCAAGGGTCTCGCCCTCGGCGCCGATCTCGTGGCCGTGGGCCAGCCCGTCCTGTGGGGCCTGGCCGTCGACGGCGCCGACGGCGTCCGTCACGTCCTCGAGATCGCACGCGACGAGCTCTCGCTGGCCATGGCCCTCACTGGCTGCCGCTCCGTCGCCGACATCACGCCGGACCTGATCCAGGCTCCCTGACCGCCTGGGTCCCATCATCGGCTGCTGGCCCACAAAGTGATCAACTGTCACGCGAGACCGATGCTGCGCGCGGTTTGGTCCGTGGAGTGAACACCACCACGCACGAACGACCCACCGGCGTGCGGCTCACGCTCATCTGTGGCCCATGCAGTGGACAGACGCAGCGCGCCGGGGAGTTCCCGTGACAAATGGCCCATCCGCTGACCATCCGCGGTTCCCCGCCCGGCAACACGTCGCAACGACGGCGCATCAGTCTCGCCTGAAAGACACCTGAGCGCGACCGAGGTGGGCCATCGCATCACCGCGGCGGCTGAGTAGATGGAGCCGAGAGCGAGACTCGAACTCGCGACCTGAGCTTTACGAAAGCCCTGCTCTACCAACTGAGCTATCTCGGCCAGCGCCTAGGCGAGGGGCGATTCTAGCCGAATTCTGCCGCCGGCACGAATACCAGGCACCAACGCGCCCGCTACTCCGGGGGCCTCCAACCGTGAATGAGCTCGTCGTGGAAGCGCGGCGCGGCGTCAGGGTCGGGCGTGCCCTTCGGGATCGGCGCCATTGGGGCACGACCGCGGGCGGCCAGGGGGTAGTAGGCGCAGACATCGGTCAACGGGCAGAGGCCGCAGATGGGGCGTGGCGCGCGGCAGGTGTCGCGGCCGTGGCGAATCATCTCGACGTGGAACGGATACATCTCGAGAGGCTCGAGCACCTCCTCCAGGAAGTCATGGGCCCGATCAAGCGGGGTGTTGCGGGCGAACATGCCGAGACGCCACGCAACGCGGTGGACGTGCGTGTCGACCGGCATGGCAGGACGCCCGAAGTTGAACAGCAGGACGATCGAAGCCGTCTTTCGGCCGATGCCCGGCAACGAGGTCAGCCACTCTCGCGCGCGCTCCAGCGGCCACGCCCCCAAGAAGCCGAGATCCCACGTCCCACCCGTCTCAGAGTGCACTTCGGCCAGGACGTGCTGGATCCGCTTCGACTTGGTCGGTGCCAGACCGCCGGGCCGGAGCACGTCCTCCAGCTCATCGGTCGGCGCGGCCAGCACCTCGGGCCAGGTCGGATAGCGCTCACGTAGCGCGGTGAAGGCGCGGAACGAATTCGTGTCAGCGGTGTTCTGCGAGAGGATCGTCAGGACCAGCTCGCTGACGGCATCGACCCGCGGACCGGCCCAGGTCGGGTGCTCGTACCGCTCACCCAGCCGCTCCAGCGCCACGCCGGCCAGGCGCCGGCGCTTCCGCCGATCGGCCGCACGCTTCTGCGGGCTCGGACCGCGCGCCATTGGACCGATGCGCCCTACGGGCGCGCCATCTCCAGCCCGATGCCGACGCTGCGGGCCAGCCGACCGGCCGCGGCGATCAACAGGCGCTCGGTGTCGGCCATGGCATCAGCGAGGTCCATCGGGCGGTCGATGATGGGCTGAACCACGGACAGCGTCATCACCGCGTCGAGTGCCTCCGCACCCGGTCCCAGGCCGCCGCATAGCAGCACGACCGGCGTGTTGCGCGGGCGGGCCAGGGTGGCGACACCCATGGCCGTCTTGCCCTGGAGCGTCTGCTCGTCGGCCCGCCCCTCGCCGGTGATCACGAGGTCGGCCTCCTCGAGGGCGTCGGCCAGCCCGACGAGCTCGGCCACGACCTGGACTCCCGGTCGCACCCGGGCAGCAGTGAATCCCAGGAGTCCGGCCGTCGTGCCACCGGCGGCGCCGGCCCCGGGAAGGTCAGCCACCAGGCGTCCGGTCGCCACCTCGATGGCGCGCCCATAGGTCGTCAGGGCAGCGTCGAGCGCCTCGACGGCGGCTGGATCGGCGCCCTTCTGCGGCCCGTATGTGGCGGCCGCGCCGCGCGTGCCGCACAGCGGATTCGTGACATCCGAGGCCACCACCAGCGTGACGTCCCCCAACCGCGGATCCAGTCCCGAAGGGTCGATTCGCCGCAGGTCAGCCAGCGCTGCGCCGCCCGGTGCAAGGTCGGCACCGGAGTCATCGGTGAAACGAACGCCGAGAGCGGCGAGCATGCCGGTCCCACCATCGGTCGTGGCCGACCCGCCCAGCCCGATCGTGATCCGATCGACGCCGGCGTCAAGCGCGGCGCGCAGCAAGTCGCCGGTGCCACGCGTGGAGGCCAGACCCGCATTCTGCGGCGTTCGTTCATCTGCGCCGAGCCGGGCAAGACCGGAGGCCGATGCCATCTCCACGAAGGCGCCGCGACCCTCGTCCAGCAGCAGCCAGTCCGCGCTGATCGGTCGACCCAGCGCATCGGTCGTCTCGACCGTCCGGCGCTCGGCCGCGTCGCCCAGCGCATCGGCCAGCGCAGCCAGGGTGCCCTCGCCGCCATCGGCCATCGGCCGGCGCACGACCTCGTCGCTCGGGCGTACGCGCGACCAACCCGCGGCGATCGCGGCGGTCACCCCCACCGAGTCGAGCGCACCGCCGAACGAGTCGGGCGCGATGAGCACGCGAAGAGCCTGACTCATCGGTCCTTCAGAGACTTGCGGCGCTCAACGTAGGCGGGAATCGAGATCATGGGTGGGCGGATCTCGTCGCCGATCTCGCGCACCTCGAGATTGAAGTGATCCTTGCCGGTGTTGATGAGCTTCATGCCGCGCCCAACCTCGGTGAGCAGTTCGAGCCGATGCCGTTCCTCCAGCTTGCGGATGGCGGCCTGAAGGATGACGTAGGCCATCTGCGAGAGATTCGGGAGCGTCTGGTTGCGATGGATTCGGCGCTCGAGATCAACCTGGCCGAGGGCCGCGAGGCCGGCGTTGTCGAGAATGTCGATCAGCAGGCCGATCTCGACCGCGTAGCCGGTGAAGAATGGAAGGCGCTCGAGCAGCGCGCGTCGCCCGGCGTACTCGCCTGACAGCGGTTGGATCATGCCCGACAGCTCGGGGAAGAACAGGTTGATGAGCGGACGCGCCATGAGCTCGGTGACTCGACCGCCGCCCTCGGCCTGGAGGATGTCCCCCTGGCGGATCGGGCGCTGGTAGAAGCCCTTGACGTACTGGAGCTGCGGCTCGCGAAGCAGCGGCCCCAGCAGGCCGTAAACGAACCGCGGCTGGATGTTGCTGATGTCGGTGTCGATCCAAGCCACGATGTCGCCGTCGAGGACATGCAGGCTCTTCCACAGCGCTTCACCTTTGCCCCGGTGCGACCCGGTCTCCGGCAAGATCTGCGGGTGCCTGAATACCGGGACTCCGAGCTCCGTCGCGATCTCGACGGTGCGATCTGTGCTGTCGGAGTCGATCACCACGATCTGGTCGATCAGCGGCACCCGGTCCATCAGCGCGCCCTTGACGCGCTTGATGACCGTGCCGATCGTCTTCTCCTCGTCGAGGGCCGGAAGTCCGACGCTGATCGTCACACCCAGCTTGTTCTTCAGGGCGACCAGCTTGCGGATATCGGCGAACTCATGCGCGTGGAAAGTGTTCTCGGCGAACCACTTGTCGACGACAACCGGTAGAGAGCGCGTTCGCTCAACGAACGCATCGGCATGGGCCAACGTGCCTTCGCTGGCGCGCAGCTCGTCGAAGGTCGCGAGTCCCACCGCTTGCTTGGTCTTGACCACGATCACCGTCGGCTTGGCCTTGCTGGCCACGGTCTCGGCAAGGGTACCGAAGAGGTAACGACCGTCGGGTGAGGCGTTCGTCGGCTGCGCCGATGCGCCCATCACCACCAGGTTGTGATTGGCGGCCTCCTTGATGATCGCGGTGCGTACGCTCGTGGCCTCGCGGATCAGGCCGGACGCACGCTTCATGCCGGCGTGCTCGCGCACGAATGCGTCGACGGCAGTCTGCTCGCGCTCGATCGCCCGCTCGCCGATGCCCTTCGGCACGACGTGCAGCACGACCACCTTCCCCCCGAACCGCTTTGCGAGGTCGCGGCTGATGCGCATGGCCAGCTCGGCGTGCGGTCCGCCACGAACCGGGACGAGGATCGACTGGATCTTCTCCGCCCCGCGCTGCTTGACGACCGCGATATCGCACGGCGACTCGCGGACCACGGCGTCGATCGTTGGCGAGAAAACCGGCCGCGGGCCTGCGCGCTGGCCGGTGAGCGCCATTTCGACCGCCTCGGCATCGGCCCGTGCGTTCTGCTGCGCGGTCGGCGGCCCGCCCCAGCCGAAGATGACGAGGTCCGAGCCTTCTTCCCCGACTGCCTCGATGACGCCGTCCGCGGCGTGGCGGCCGATGCGCACCATCGTGCGCAGCTCGACCCCCTCCTCATCGCCGAAATCCAGGACGCGCTGGAGCAGGCGCCGCGTCGTCCGTGCCTGGGTGGCACCCTCGGACAGGCTGACGCCCTCGGGCACCTCGACGATGCCGAGCGCGGTGATCTCGGTCGGCCGACCGTCCGCCACGCCGGCACCGATACGCACGAGGTCGCGCGCCGTCCGCGGATTCGCGAGTGGCAGGAGGATGCGATACGGTGTCTTGCGTCTCGCAGCGGCCATCAGGACGCCTCCGTCGCGGCGCGCATCTCACCCCAGCGAGCGACGAGGTACGGCTTGAGCTCCTCGAACTGCCGCGCCTGATCCTGGATTACTCGCTCGGCCTGGTCGGTCGTCATCTCGAGCGTATCGCTGATGAACCCGGCGGTGCGCCCGAAGTAGAGCGGCGTCAGAGCCGCCAGCAACTTCTCGGAATCGGCTCCTGGCCGATGGAACGCGACGAGGGTGTCGTACAGGCAGCGAATCCACAGCTCGGCGCTGAAATGGAAATCGGCAGGTCGATCGCTCGGAAGCTCCATTGCCATGATGCGCTCAAACTGCTCGGGCGCCAGCATCTCCTCCCACACGTTGTGCTGCGTGAGCCGCGCCTGCTCGACGTTGTCGATGAGCTTGGCGTGGTTCACGCTGATCTCCTCCGGCGCCACGACGCGCTCGAAGCCGTACTCCGGAATCTGGTGCGAGCCGCGAACGCGGAGCCATCGGTCCTCGTAACGGCCGGCAAGCCGGAAGAGCGTACCGACGACCTGGCGAAACATCGGTCCGAGGTCGCTGGCGGGGTCCTTGGCGTCGTGGATCTTCGCGCCCAGGCGAGCCTGGCACACGGCGAACCCCTCGTTGATGGCCGAGTGCGTCATCCAGATGTCGATCCCGAAGCGCGCGGTGAGCTCGTCGAAGGTGTCGAGCTCGAGGTATCGGCTCACGAGGTCGCCGGACACGCCGAAGTCACCGCCGATGGGCTGGCGGATACGGGTGCCGTACAGGGCGCGCGTCAGCGGATAGCTGATGTTGTTGGTGATGGTGCCGTCATACTTGTAGCGCGAATACATCGGCGCCACGAAATCGTAGCCGCCCTTGAGGATCGGCCCGGCCAGGAGCTCCACCCACTCGGGCACGATCGAGCGCAGGTCCGAGTCGACCATGACCATGGCCTTGACCTTGAGCTCGCGCGCCACCTCGAACAGCGCCCGCACCGCTGTGCCCTTCCCGCTCGTTCCCTGGTAGGTAAAGCTGATGCGCTGAAGCTTGTGCTTCGGGCTGACCAAGATCACCTTCTCGAGGTAGTCCGGGCTCTCGGTACTGACGGCGACGTGCGGGGTGTCATCGGGAGAGCCGCCGTCGCTGTTGACGAGAATCGGCTTGAGGTCGGGAAAGTACTGGACCATGCCGGCCGTGGCTGCACGCACCACGTAGCCGATGGTTTCGGCGTTGCCGAATGATGGAATGCCGACCATGAGATCGGCGTTGCCGATGCGCCGGACCTCGGCTAGCCCATCTTCATCGAGCGCGGACGGCATCGCGGCGGCGGGTTTGGACGTCAGGAAGGGCCTCCTCGATCGTGCATCGGCGTGGCAGCTCGGGGGCGTCAAGGGTAGCACGCGCGACATCGGTCAGATGCGTCCGGCGGGTGCCTGGCAGCCGGGGTAGCTGGACCGATTCGACTCAGTCGCGGATGCGTCGCACGCGCTCGCGGGATCCGACAAGGCGGCCGACGAACCCGTGCTGTGGCGTATCGCGCGTCGGGATCTTGAGCCACTCGTCGCTGCGCGTGCCGAGCTCGTAGCGCGAGTTCATGTGCTTGGCGACGTAGTGCGTGAACCCGTTGGCGCGCCATCCCGTCAGCCATCCGCCGATGGGCTGCTTGACGACGGGACTCACGCGCACTTGGACGCCCTCGTCGATGACCGATTCAAGCACGCGCCGCCGCTCCTGGAACGGCACGTCGGCGAGCGACTCGCCGTCAAGTTCCACAAGGTCGACGGCCACGTACGCCCGGCGCGACTCTCCCTCATCTCCACGGAACGGATGCGCGCTCCACACGCCATCGATGAGCGCCTGCCTGGCCGTGACCGCGGCGCGCACGAGACCGGCCACCCCACGCAGGTCGTCGCCGGCCGGGTCGCCCCGCTCATCGGTCACGCGCGTCGCATGCTCGTCAATGCGCACCATCAGGCGTTGACCGGGCCAGAATGGCTCGAACGTCCAATCGACGCTCTGCACATCAGCGTTGGCGCTCGTCGCCAACTGCGGAAGAAGCCGCTCGTCCGCCATCGCGAGCCGATCAGCCCTGGTCGTACAGGTCGAGCTTGCCTTCCTCGACCCGGGCGCCGACCTCGGCGCGAATGGCCTCCCAGGCATCGAGGTCCCACTCGCCGACGAAGGTGATGGCCGTGCCCTCCTTGCCGGCGCGCCCGGTGCGGCCGATGCGGTGGACGTAGGTATCGGCGTCCTCCGGAATGTCGTAGCTCACGACATACGGCAGGTCAGTGATATCGAGGCCGCGACTGGCGACGTTGGTGGCGATCAGGAACTGGATCTTGCCGGCCTTGAACGAGGCGAGGGTGCGGTCCCGCTCGCGCTGGGAGAGCCCGCCGTGCAGGCCCGCCACATTCTTGCCACGCCGCTGGAGTGTGGCGGCCAGACGGTCGACCCCGATCTGCGTGTGGCGGAAGATGAGCAGCCGATCGAACCCGAACTGATCGGTCAGCTCCAGGAGCGCCTTGACCTTGTCCTGGTCTGCGACGAAGTACACAACCTGGCGCACTGTCTCGACCGTCCGCAGGTCCGGGCGAACGGTGACCTGTGCCGGGTTGCGCTTCATGAACCGATCGCAGATGCGCAGGATGGCGTACGGCATGGTGGCGCTGAACAGTGCGGTCTGCCGCGCGCGAGGGCTGCGCGACAGAATGGTCTCGACATCGACGATGAAGCCCATGTCGAGCATCCGATCCGCCTCGTCCAGGATGACCGTGTGCACCCGATCCAGCCGCAGCTCGCCACGGCGGATGAGGTCAAGCACGCGGCCCGGGGTGCCGACCACGACCTGCGCGCCGCGCTTGAGACCCTCGACCTGCTTGTCCATCGAGGAGCCACCGTAGATGGCCACGGTGCGCACATTGCGGAACTGGCCGATGCGGCCGATCTCCTCGGTCACCTGCACGCACAGCTCGCGCGTCGGCGTCAGCACCAGGGCCTGGACGTGGGCACTGGACGGGTCGATCTTCTCGACGATCGGGATCCCGAAGGCGGCCGTCTTGCCGGTGCCCGTCTGCGCCTGGCCGATGAGATCGTCGCCGTTCCGCAGGGGCGGAATGGCGCGCGCCTGCACCTCGGTCGGCGTGACGAATCCCATCTTCTCGATGGCGCGCGCGATGGTGGCCGGAACCTCGATCTCGCCGAAGCGGTACCCGGCCGCGGCAGCCAGCACGGCGACCTCGAACGCGGAGGGTTCTTCGGCGCGTGGAGTGTCGGTATCGGTCAAACGGGACTCCGGCGGTTGAGGGCTCAACGGCGGCGATGCGCGCTCCGGGGCCGAGCGGTTTGCACCGGGCGCGGCGCTCAACGACCCGGCGGGTGACGCCGCTCGAGCGATGCTACCACGGCCTCATCGGCTGCAACGTGATCGTGCCCGGACGGCTGATCGATGGCCGCGCGCCGGGCGGAATGCTGCGGATGGCGTCGAAGCCGATGCGCGAGCAGGCCGTGGCTGGGACTGAAGATGAAGGCGATCAAAAAGGCCAACGTCGCTACCAGCACGATTGACCCACCCGGGCTCCAACCGAGGTGATAGCTCACGTACCAGCCGACGATGCCGTACAACGCCCCGAGAATGGCACCCAGCACCATCATCGGCGTGAAGCGATCCACCAGCAGGCGCGCGGTGGCCGCCGGGGTGACGAGCATGGCCAGCACCAGGATGATGCCGACCGCGCTGAGGCTGACAACGATCGTCGCCGTCAGCAGCAGGAGCAGCAGCAGCTCGAGCACGAATACCGGGTAACCCAGCGCCTGCGCGTAGGTCCGATCGAAGCTCACGAGCAACAGCTCCTTGCGCAGGGCGACCAGCACGCCGATGACGCCCGCGCCGGTCAATGCGCTGAAGACGATGTCATCCCAGCCGGCCGCCAGCAGGTCACCGACCAGAAAGGCCGACAGGTCGCGCTGATATCCCGATTGCGTGCTGATCAGCACGATCCCCAGCGCGAAGGCGCCGGCGAAGAAGATGCCGATGGCCGTGTCCTCGCGAATGCGCTGGCCGCGGCTGACGACCGCAATCGCGACCGAGGTGAGTGCGCCGGCCACCATGGCGCCGGCGAAGATCGGCAGCCCGGCCACGTAGGCGAGGACGACGCCGGGAAAGACGGCGTGGCTGAGCGCGTCGCCGATGAAGGCCAACCGTCGCAGGACGACGTAGGCACCAATCGCGCCACAGGTCGCGCCCATCACGACGGCGGCAATGAGTGCCTGACGAAAGATGTTGAGCGCCAGTGGATCGGTCAGGAAGTCCACCGGGTCAGCGCTCGTCAGCGTGGGAATGGGCGCCGTGATGGCCACCGCCGTGGACGTGCGAGTGGTCGCCTGCGGTCATGATCATCAGCTCGCCGCCGAATGTGGCATGCAGCGTGTTCGGCGTGAACGTGTCGTCCGGGGCGCCGAAAGCGACAACACGGCCGTTGACGAAGCAGAGCAGGTCGCTGACATCGGCCGCGCTTTCGAGGTCGTGCGTGGCGTAGATGACGGTCGCGCCCGCATCGCGCAGCTCGCGCATGAGCTGGGTGATCGTCTCCTCCGTGCCACGGTCGACGCCGGTCATCGGCTCATCCAGCAACAACAGGCTGGCCTCCTGCACCAGGGCGCGCGCCAGGAACACGCGCTGCTGCTGTCCACCGGACAGCTCACCGATCTGGCGCTGCGCGAGCTCCTCCATGCCGACCCGCTTGAGCGCATCCCTCACGGTCCGACGATCGCCCGTTCCCGGGCCAAGCAAAGGACCGATGCGCGGGAAGCGCCCCATCATCACGACCTGCTCGGCGCTGATCGGGAAGCTCCAGTCGACTGCTTCGCGCTGCGGCACGTATGCCACGCGCCGCAGATCGACCGCGCCGCCGTCCAGCGCGACGCTTCCCGCACGTCGCGGCACGAGGCCGATGATCGCGCGCAGGAGGGTGCTCTTGCCGCTGCCATTGGGGCCGATGACGCCCAC
This sequence comes from Chloroflexota bacterium, assembly GCA_013820865.1. Classification (GTDB taxonomy): domain Bacteria; phylum Chloroflexota; class Limnocylindria; order QHBO01; family QHBO01; genus JACDBZ01. Next base: position 3,752 of record JACDHU010000004.1, on the reverse strand, counting down.
CAGGCGCCCCGCCGGCACGTCGAGGTCGACGCCCTCGATGGCCCAGCGCTCGTCGTAGCCGGCGGCGAGCCCGCGGAGCTGAAGCATGGTCGAGATGGCGACGGTCATGGTGAGACGCAGTATCGGCTGAACGGTGGCGAGGGTCAATGCGTGCTAGCGTGTCCCTGATGGCCGCTCCCGTGCTCGATCCGACTTCCACTGCCGATCGCCTGGCCGCCGCCGGCGAGCGCGTCACGCGCCAGCGCCTGCTGGTTGCCGATGCTTTGGCCGCCCATGCTCGTCAGATCACCGCGCAGCACCTGTATGAGCGCCTCCGAAAACGGGAGCCGCGCATCGGTCGCGCGACCGTCTTCCGCACGCTGGAGGCGTTGGTCAGCGCGGGAGTCGCGCGACGCCTCGAGCAGGACGGCCATGTGTACGGCTACGTCGCCTGCCGACCGGAACACCATCACCACCTCGCCTGTGACCGATGCGGCCGGGTCGAGGAGATCGACGAGGGCTACATCACCCCAGTCGCTGAGCGCGTTGCCGCCGACCTCGGCTTCACCATCGACGATGCGCGCCTCGACTTCTATGGCCTGTGCGCCGCGTGCCGCGCCGCCGAGCCGACCGGCTGAGACTGAATCGGTCAGCAGCATCGGGTTCGGGCAGCGTTCTAACGGCCGCGGGCGGCGACCTGCACGCTGGGCGTCGGGCCGGATCCGTCGGTGGAGTGGTCGGCGTAGCCGTTGGGATGCGCTTCATGCCAGGCCCACGCGTCGGCCAGCATCGGCTCCAGCGTGGAGTCCTTCGGGTGCCAGCCGAGCTCGCGACGGGCGCGCTTCGATGAAGCAACGAGCACCGGCGGGTCGCCCACGCGACGCTTGATCGGGCGGGCAGGGATGGCGCGACCGGTGACCCGACGGGCGGCCTCGACGACCTCGCGCACGCTGAAGCCGGCGGCCGATCCAAGGTTGTAGACCTCGAGCGACGCGTCGCTCTCACCGGTCGCCTCGAGGGCCAGCAGATGGGCATTCGCAATGTCGCGGACGTGAAGGAAGTCGCGGATGCAGGTCCCGTCGGGGGTGGGGTAATCCTGGCCGTGAATCTGGACGTGGGTCGCGAGACCGGCGGCGACGCGCAGGATGAGCGGCATGAGATGCGTCTCCGGGTCGTGATCCTCGCCGTTGAGTTCGGTCGCCCCGGCGACGTTGAAGTACCGCAACGAGATGGCGCGAAAATCGTGCGCGGCGCAGAACCAGCGCATGGCACCTTCGAACGCCAGCTTCGTCGCGCCGTACGGGTTGATCGGTTCGGTGCGGTCGGCCTCCGCGATCGGCACCCGACGCGGCTCCCCATACACGGCGGCGGTTGACGAAAAGACGAGGCGCGTAACACCGACCGCGCGCATCGACTCCAGCAGGGCCACCCCGCCCGAGACGTTGGTGCGGTAGTACAGGCCCGGATCGATCATGGATTCACCGACCAATGAACGGGCGGCGCAATGAAGGACCGCATCGACGCCGTCGGCGAGGATGGATCCGATGCGGTCGCCGTCGGCGATGTCGCCGACCACGAGCTGGACGCCCTCGGGCACCGCGGGCCGGTGTCCACTCGACAGGTTGTCGTAGACGATCACCTCGTGGCCGGCCTCGACGAAGCGCTCGACGCTGGTCGAGCCCACGTATCCGGCCCCGCCGACGACAAGAATCTTCAACCCGCGCTCCTCTCCATGCTATCGGCCAGGCGCCAACGACACCGGGTCGGCGGTCGCGGTACGGACGAGCGTGGCGGTGAGCAGGGCGGAAACCCGGGTGGCGCCGGCCGCAGCCGCCTGACGTAGCTGATCGCCACTTCGGAAGCGGCCGGCCGCTTTGACGCCGATGCGCGGGCCGACGCTGTCGCGCAGCACACGCGTGCGTGCGATGGTCGTCCGGGCGCTGGCCGCTCCGGAGCTGGTGATGACGTAGTCGGCCCCGGCGCGCTCGGCCAGGTGGCAGGCACGGCGCACAAGATCCTCGCGCATCGGCTCTGCCTCCATGATCACGCCGACCGCGGCGAGGGCGGAGTGGGCCATGTCGATCACGGCAAGCATGTCGTTGAACACCGCTTCGTCGTCACCCGAGGTGAGAGCCCCGCCGTTCAGCACGAAGTCGATCTGCGTCGCTCCCTGCTCCAGCGCCTTGGAGGCTTCGAACGCCTTGACGCTCAGCAGCTGGGTGCCGTTCGGATAGCCGACGACGGTGCCGAGAGTCAGCCGCGATTGGCCGAGGGCCCGTTTCGCGGCCTTGACCAGCCACGGGTTGACCGTCAGCGCGGCGACGTCATGCTCGGTGGCGAAAGCCACCGCCGCGACAAGGTCGGCGGACGACGCGTTCGGCTGCGTCAACCGGTGCTCGAGCCGAGGGGCCCGACGCACGCTAGCGGTCATCGGTGCGCGGTCCCTCCGCTCGATAGCAACGATGGATGATGGCGGTTCTGAAGACATGAGCCAGGACGGTCGATTGTAGCAGCGTCCCTCCCGATGTCAGCCCTCGGCGCTGGTCGGATTCGACGTCGCGTTGCATGACGTCACCACTCGTCGGCCGTCTTCCGGGCCAGATCCAGCAGCGCGTCGCGACGGTTCCGGTCGGGATCGTCGAGCACGGCCTCCATGAGCCGATCCAGCACGCGGCCGAGCCCGGGTCCAGGCGACAGGCCGAGCTCGCGTTGCAGATCGTGTCCGTCGACGGCCAGCTGGCCCGCGGTCATGGGAGCATCACGCTGTGCCGCGATCCGTGCGCGAAGCTCGTCGATCCCGCCCGTCTGAGGTTCCCTCACCCCAGAGGCAGCACGGTCCGCGGCGCGCAGCGCGAACAGGTCGTCGAGCGCGTCCAGCCCGATCCGGCGGATGAAGCGACGAACGGCGGCATCGGTCCAGGCAGGCTCATAGGCATACATGTGCTGACGCACGAGGTGCACGACGCGGGAGGACGCCGCGATCCCGAGTCGCAATCGGATCATCAACGCGCGCGCGAGGCCCGCGCCGACAACTTCATGGCCGAAGAAATGCCCGTCCTCAAGCGTGGTCGCCTTGCCGAGGTCATGCAGCAGGCCGGCGAGCCGCAGGACGGGATCGGTGGCCGGAAGCGCATCGGCCGTGCGGAGCGAATGGTCGAGGGCGTCGCCTGGCAGTGGCTTTTCTTGCGGCACGCCGCGCAAGGCCGCCAGCTCCGGGAGCAGCACGTCGAGCAGGCCGAGGCGCTCCCAGTGCGCGAACGCATCCGACACCCGGATGGCCGGGTCAGCCAGCAGGCGCATCAGCTCGTCGCGGACGCGCTCACCCGAGAGGCGCGCGGTCGTCGGCGCCGCCTCGCGCATCGCCTGCTCGGTTTCCGGGTCGATCGCGAATTCGAAGCGCAGGGCGAAGCGCACCCCTCGCAGCACGCGCAGGGCATCCTCGCCGAGCCGCGCGGCGGGGTCGCCCACCGCGCGAATTTGACCTGCGCGCAGGTCATCAATCCCGCCGTACGGGTCGACCAGCAATCCGCTGCCCGACCCGGGGGCATCGGGCAGCCATGCGATGGCGTTGATCGTAAAGTCGCGCCGGGCGAGATCACCATGCAGGGATCGGTGGAAGAGCACCTCGTCGGGCCGGCGTCCATCCGCGTAACCGGACTCGTCGCGAAACGTGGTGATCTCAACTGTCGGATTGGCATGCAGCGTCACCGTGCCAAAGCGGTTCTCCCACGACGAACCCGGGAACAGGGCGCTCACCGCATCCGGAGGCGCGG